>SCQV01000013.1 GCA_004299085.1 Chitinophagaceae bacterium
TGCAAAGACTCTGTGAGACGCAGCGAATTAGATGCTTTATTTGTCTGATAGCTTCCACGTTGTGCGCTGATAACTACTTCCTGCAGTTGTTGCTTATTTTTTTCAAGGACAATCTTGGGAATTTTTGTAGTGTCATTTTCCCGTATGGCAACAGGGAACACTTGCGATTTTATTCCTACGGAATATACTCCCAACTGGTAATTCCCAGTATCGCTTCTTAAAGTAAAACGGCCACTTTGATTGGTATGAGCAGTGGAAGAAGTTCCCTGCAACGAAACAGAAATATGCTCTGCCGGCTTTCCGTCAGGAGTAACTATTATCCCTGTTAATACACCGGTTTGTCCAAAAGCAATGGTTGAAAAAAATAAAGAAATGGTTGTTATAAATATATATTTCATCATATTTTTGTTTGAAAAAGCAGGATTGCAAAATTGAGAACAGATGAGTACAACTTTAATCCAAACGAGGAAAAAGAATAATCGTATGAGGAACTTTATTAAAAAAAATAGGATAATAAAGTCTTTTATTGTATATAAATCTTAGAGAGCCTGACTTCTATTAATAATCAGCAATATGTAGTAGTTTTATTTTTTTTGAAGATAATTTTATTAATTCGTTATATGCGTACGGTTATCCAACGTGCCAGTGAAGCATCTGTTAGCATTCATGGCAGAATCAAATCTTCTATCAGAAAAGGACTGTTGATATTACTCGGAATAGAAGATACCGATACGGAGGAAGATATTATCTGGCTAAGCAGAAAGATTGTGAATCTGCGTATTTTCGATGATGATCAGGGTGTTATGAATTTGTCTGTAAAAGATATTGACGGTGATATTTTATTGATAAGCCAGTTTACTTTGCATGCCCTTACCAAAAAGGGGAATCGCCCTTCTTATATGCGTGCAAGCAAGCCGGGAATAGCTATCCCTCTTTATGAAAAAATGATCATACAATTGAATCTTGATTTGAATAATGAAATCCAAACGGGAGAATTCGGTGCGGATATGAAAGTGAGTTTAGTGAATGACGGGCCGGTAACTATTTTTATAGATACGAAGAATAAGGAATAGCTGTGATGTAAATCTGTGTCTGTTGGAAATTCTCAATAAATGATTTCTGTTTCATGGGGACATCCCAATTGTAACAGAATAATATCATTATTTGTATCCGGATAAGTCCTATCAATTGTTGATTGATATTTAATCGTAACTTTATACCCACTTATGGTTTTAAAAGACATTCTGTTTCTTTCGTTTCGTTCGGTGCGCGGCAACAAATTGCGCTCAAGGCTGACCATTGCTATTATAGCCATTGGCATTATGGCATTAGTCGGTATTTTTACTGCTGTTGCCAGCATCCGTGCCAATATCTATAATAATTTCGCCAGCATGGGCGCCAACGGTTTCACTATCCGTAACTGGCAGATGAATATTCACATAGGAGGCGGTAGAAAGGCTGAAAAAGGCAATAAAAACGAAGATAAAAAGAAGGTAAAGACTTCCCAGCGGAATTCGCCTATTACTTATTTAGAGGCTATGGCTTTTACACAACGTTATCCTTTCCCTTCAAAAGTAAGCGTATCGGTGAACGGCGGATGGATGTCCACGGTGTTTCACCAGGATAAAAAGACGGATCCTAATGTGCGCATTGTAGGAAGTGATGATAATTATTTGGCGCTGAATGGATATGATCTGGATATAGGCAGAAATTTCAGCCAGTTGGATTTGGAGTCCGGTCGCAATGTAGCCATACTGGGAATGGATGTAGCTAAAAAACTATTCGGAGATAATCTAAAGCATGTGGAGGATAATACGGTCCGTTTAGGCACGGTTCGTTATCGCGTAATAGGCGTATTAAAATCCAAGGGAAGCAGTAATCTTTTCAGCGGCGACAATATGGTGCTGACTACTATTAATAATGTTCGCCGGGTTTTTAGTAATTCAGATCCGTCTTATCAGATTGGTGTCAAAGTAGATCAGGTGCAGCAATTGGATGAGGCGATA
>SCQV01000197.1 GCA_004299085.1 Chitinophagaceae bacterium
CCGACGTTTCAGTCGGTGTGGCGACATTTATCGTCGCTCACCCGACAAGCTATGCTTCGTCGGCCCAGACGCTTCAGTCTGGGTCAAACAAATATTATTTCGTCTGACTCGGACGCTTCGGTCTGAGTCAGACAAACTTCGTTTCGTCTGACCTTTCAGGCAGATTTTGCAGCTAACTGCAAAATCTGGGTTAATACTGATGGTTAGGCGCTGGTATATCAGGTAAAGACAAAAAAGAATAAAAGCACAACTAATAATTCAGTTTAAATACGCTCATTCTTTAATTCTGGAAATTGGTCCGGCACTCGCGGAATCTGGTAGTCAAAGAGGAATAAAACGAAGGAAACAGGAGCATTACAACAGAATAAATAAATGTATTTTAATGCAGCCTTCAATTCATATAACTAATTGATTACCATCATTGTTAGTAGCCCCGCCAGGGATCGAACCTGGATCCTAAGTTCCGGAAACTTATATACTATCCATTGTACTACAGGGCCAGCATCTATCAAGGCGTTATATTAATTAGAGCAAAGTTATGAATTAAGAACTGATTTTTTGATTATTGATATTCTCATCTATCAGAGTAGGAAATGCGGTCAGGCTCATAGTGAGAAATGAAATGCATTTCTTAAGTTCCCGAAACTTATATACTATCCCCGCCCGAACGTGCCGTTCGATGCGGGCGGGCATTGTACTACAGGGCCGTTTAAAAGAACATGGACAGGCAGCAAAGTTATGAATTTAAGGAATGATTTTTGCACATTATCCCAAAACAAAAAATGTTCCTTATTCTTTTACAATACGTAAGACCACTTACGGCTATAGATCATTATATGGAAGCTCATCAGGCTTTTTTAGATAAATATTATCAAAGCGGCAGCTTTATTTTCTCAGGCAAAAGACATCCCCGCACCGGAGCTCTTATATTATGCCGTGCCAAAAACCTCCGTGAGGTGGAAGCTATCATCAGTGAAGATCCCTTTGATCAAAATAGCCTGGCGATGTATGATATCATTGAATTTCAACCCACGCAATGCGTTTCAGGAATAGAGGATTTCCTATCTTGACAAGCTGCTGTCGCTGTTTTCCTTCATAATCCATTTATTCTTTGACGGAAGATTGACGTTTATGTATTTATCTAAATTAATTGTGGCTTTCAGGATAGCCTGCGCAGCGGAGTAAAAGAATGCAGGATCTATGTGTTCCGATCCGGTGGGATCGCCGTTTTCCACCGTGCCAAAATAGATAAAAGGAATGAGTGCATCATTAAAAGAACGCTGGTCGCTTTGACTGACCCAATTATCTTTTGCACCGGGTTCATCATGGCCGAAAGTAATAGAAATATTTTGACCATCGCCTACCGTTTCAACTAAAGATTTAAGTTTCGGATATTGATGTGTGCCGCAGGCAAATAAAGTATTGTTCACACTACTTCCAATCTGATCAAGGTTAATATTCAAAATAGTCTCCTTCAAAAGAGCCTTAGATCCCTGAACGAAAGTTTTAGATCCCATTAAGCCTTCCTGTTCTCCGTCAAAAGCTACAAAAAGAAGGTTGTGCTGCGGCTGATGCATTTTGAACCAGGATATCATGGCCAGCATGGCAGCGACACCTGAAGCATTATCACCATGCCTGACAAAAACGGTGTCGGTACCGGCATACGCAGGAGCCCCTTTTAAATTATCGTAATGAGCAGAAATGATAATCCAATTATTTGTTTTTCCTTTAATATATCCCATCAGGTTCGTCCCCATAATCTTATGATTTTTATAATAAAAAAAGAAAGGTTGAGAATAGGTGTTATACAGTTGTTGTAATCCCATTTCCCCAAAGCGGCCGGTAATATAAAATTGTGCTTTCCAGCTACCGCGTGTACCCGTAAACCTGTTTCCCAATACTCCGGATTCTCCCGATGTAAGTGATTTAACATCTTTCATTAATTGAACGGAATCTACAGATTGTGCATTGGAAGCATATCCTATGATTAGAGCAAGGATAAATAAGGTGAGGCTTTTCATTTGCACTAAAGTTTATATCCATGAAAGTTAGTACATATTCTGTGCCGCCGGATATAAAATAGATATTCTTAGGTATAAATTAACAATAGAAACCAAAAACGAATATAAAGTACATCAATAGCGTGTGCATTAGTACCAATCGAAAACTAAAGCTCCACAGCCAAAAGTTCTTCACCCAACTGATGCAATGCAGTTTCTATTTTTTTCGCCTGAGCAGGGCGTGGCTTTTTAGTTCCATTTGCATAATGTGAAATTTGATGCTGATTGATGCCGGTCATTCGTTCAAAAGCTGCCTGGGAAAAAATACCTTTATAATAATGAAGTAAGCTTTCCATATCAAATTTATAAACGATTTCAAATTGGTTGACCTTAAGGTTTCCTAATTCCTTTTGTATTTCAATGCTTTCTAATAATGACTCTTTAACTTCCTGAACAGTATCACCCATTCCTGAAATACCTTCAGCATTTTCCGCATAAGCCGAAAATGCATCCCTGCTTCTCTCAATAATTACTTTAATTTGTTTCATTGTACACCTTTTTTAGTTTCTGGAGTCATTTTAATTCCATTTCTTTTTAAATTTTTAATGACTATCCGCTATAATGCAGGAACCTATATGATAGCTCTCGTTTGGCTCAATATCGAATATCCAACACCGATTTCCGATTTCAGAAGTACTATCCCTACTTCAATACCTGCCTGCCGGCAAAGGCAGGTTCATCATTCCTTGCCTGCCTGCCGGCATAGGCAGGTTCAATGTTCATTATTCAAAAGATGTTCCTGTACTTAAACGGATAATCATTAAATTTTTCTTTGAAGGCCCTTACCAACTTCTTTCGGCCCTGAAAAGGAACTGGATAAGTTCTTCCATTTTTCTCAAAAATATAATGGCTTGTGCCTTCTGCCCGTAGAAATTTCCATCCGTTTTTCCTGATTTTTCTATGCAGTTCACTTGACTCCACAATAGATCATGTTTTTGAGTAACCATACAAGGGTATTAATACTAATACTACTTAACAAGTATTTGTTTATACTTTCTGAGAAATTTCAGGCTATTTTTAGCAAGGATTTCTTATCCTATCAAATGCACTATTGTTTTACCGCGAGTTGCTTTTATCTTGCAAAGAGAAAATACACGAGCATGCTGCAGAAATAAGCCAGTCCTGTCATATAGAGGAACTGAATAATCGGATATTTAAGCGTCTTGGTTTCTTTGTAAACGATGGCCAGCGTCGTCATACATTGCATGGCAAAAGCGTAAAAAATCAGCAGGGATAATCCCGTGGCAAGCGTAAATACCTTAGAACCGTCAGGACGAATGGCTGCCCGCATTTTTTGAGTTAAGGTGGTGGTATTATGCTCAGGGTTTTCTCCAACGCTGTATAAGGTAGCCATGGTTCCGACAAAGACTTCGCGTGCAGCAAAAGAAGTCACTAAAGCAATACCAATTTTCCAATCGAAACCTAAGGGATGTATGGCAGGTTCAATCGCTTTCCCCATATATCCTGCAAAAGAATGCTCTAATTTGTCTGTTTGAAAATTGACCTCTAATTGTTTCTTGTCATCCGGATGCTGTTGTATCAAAGCGGTATATTCCGAAGAAATTCGTTTCATTTGTTTTGGTGGCCCATAAGATGCTAAAAACCAAAGAATGAGAGAGATAATCAGAATAACTTTGCCGGCATCAAAGGCAAAAATCTTACCTTTTTGAATCATGGTTGTTCCGATGTTTTTCCAGCGTGGTGCTCTGTAAACAGGCAGTTCCATGATAAAATAATTCTTGTCCTTGATTTTAATGATAAACTGCATCACGAAAGCCACAATCAAAGCCATGAAAAAGCCGAGAAAATACATCAGCATCATCACCGCACCCTGAAGACTCAGAAATCCGAACAGGTATCTATTTGGAATAACCAGCGCAATGATGATCACATACACCGGCAAACGGGCAGAACATGTCATTAAAGGAGTTATCAGAATGGTGATCAACCGTTGTTTTTTATTTTCAATACCCCGTGTTGCCATGATGGCAGGAACGGCACAAGCGAGCCCACTAATCATCGGCATGACGCTTCTTCCGTTTAATCCGACCTGCCGCATCACCCTATCTGTCAGAAAGCTGATGCGCGCCATATATCCGGTATCTTCCAGTATAGTTATAAATCCGAAGAGGATCATGATTTGCGGAATAAAAACAGCAATGCCGCTAATGCCGGCAATAAGTCCGCTAATTAATAAATCAGTTAGCCATCCTGCCGGTAAAACAGTTCCTAACCAGCCACTCAGCAAGCCAAATCCATTCTGGATGGCGTCCATCGGGTATTGAGCAAAGGAAAAAATGCACTGAAACACAAAAAGCAGAATGACCAGCATGATGACATAGCCCCAGATTTTATGCAGCAGAAAATTATCAATCTTCTCAGTCAGCATATTTTTGTACAGTGGGTCCTGTTCTACCACCGTATTCTTCATAATCTGCTTTATCTTTTCATATCGCTGCAGTATTTCCTGTCCCTGAGTTTTGGTCTTGTTAAAATTTTCCTCTGTAATAATATTTTTAACTGCCAAACGCTGTGCACCATTCAGAAATCTGAGATCATCCACGTTGGAAGCGACATGTAAAGCAGCATAATCACTGTTTACAGGCACAAAGGAACGAACGCCGGCGGCCAGTCCGTTTACCATAGCGTGCACATCTACAAAATCCCGTGCAGGCGCCTGATATTGCTTTTCCGCAGTTAATATCAACGCTCTTTTTAAATGAGAAATACCCTTATTTTTCCTTGGATTGATAGAAACAACCGGCACGCCGAATTCCCTTTCTAACCCCGGCAAATCAATCTCCGTTCCCTTTTTTTTCGCCAGATCCATCATGGTAAGCGCTATGACGGTAGGAATTTTCAGATCAATGATCTGTGAGCAAAAAAGCAGATTGCGTTTCAGATTGGATGCATCCGCAATGACAACGATAATATCCGGTCTGTCGGGGTGATCAGGATTAAGGAGCAGGTCGTAAGTTACCATTTCATCAGCGCCTTTGGGATAAAGGCTGTAAGTTCCGGGCAGGTCAATGATATTAGCGGTAAACCCGTCATTCAATTTGCACACACCAACCTTTTTATCCACCGTGACACCGGGGAAATTGCCCACTTTCTGGTTGAGGCCGGTAAGCGAATTGAAAAGCGAGCTTTTCCCACTGTTGGGATTGCCTGCCAGCGCTATATTCAGCTTTTGCATTAGAATGAAAACTCCTGATGAGATGATAAAACGAGCAAAAATATGATTTTTATGATGGGGCGTTGATCCCGATTGGAAAAAAGGATAATCGGATAGGGAAAATCAAGAGGAATAAAAGAGAAGGAGGTCTCTATTTTTTTAGAAATAAAAGGATAAATCCGAAAGTAGCAGCCACCTGTCCAACCCAAAAAATAAACATCCACTTAATGACATCAGATTTTGAATCTGCTATTTTGATGTCTAAGCGTGCAATTTCGCTTTTTAAAGAAACCATGTCATCTTTGGTCGCCAATATCAACGTTTGGTTGTCTATTTCTTCTTTCACTTTGTCCTCTATATAATTAGTCAGGCTTTCTGCAGTTTCCTTCCCTATTTTCGCAGAGAGGAGATCATAAAGCCTCGTTATTGTAATGGAGCTCAAATCAAAAGGTTGTTATACGAAGATAATAAAAATTATAGAATAAGGCTCTTTATTGACCCACAAAACATTCCTCCGGAACGTTGATAGTCAACCACCATTCTATTTTTTACCTGCTATATGTTCCTCTGGAACAACTGTCGTCCGCCTCTGGCGGACGCATTATGGGTAATAGGTATAAATCAACATAGGTAAATGTTCCTCCGGAACATTTCGTGACAAATTGGGGTATTTAAACGCCTCTTTCTAAAAAATTAAATATCAGTCAAAAAGGTAGGGTGCATCCCGTGAATAATTATATGGCCTTTTATCTATGAACCGGTTAAATAAAATCCAGGTACTGGTGATTCTCGCCTAATACTGTTTTATCATCGGTGTCAAGCCATTGATGAAGCAACGTGGCATAAACATCCCTGAAATCAATTTGATAAATCAGATCGCCCAATTCAGGATTACCGAGAGTCAGATGGCTGAGATCGGGAGCCGCATTTAATACGCCTTGTTTTTTCATACCCCCTCCAATCAGAAACATACAATTAGCTGTCCCGTGATCGGTTCCCTGGCTGGCATTTTGAGCCACCCGTCTTCCAAATTCTGAAAACGTCATCACGACCACATCCTGCAGACGATTGTTGGTTTTCAAATCGCCGGCAAATGTTTTGAGTCCGTCTCCTAATTGTTTAAATAATTGATCCTGACGCGGACCCTGGTTCACATGTGTGTCGAAGCTACCAATAGAAATGTAATAAACTTTTGTATCACATCCTGATACAATTAATTCTGCGATGGTCTTTAATCCTTTCCCAAATTCAGAATTGGGATAATGAGCGCTGGATTTATAAATCTTTGATTCTTTATAAATATAATCAGCCGACGACATAGTTTCTGCTAATGTTTTATATAAATAATCCACATTGTGCGTATCGTCATGCACCGGATGATTATCAACTAATTTTTTAAAATAGGTATCGTGAGCACTTGCATAAAGCCTCTGGGGATCAGGAACAGTCAGTCCGCGTTTCCTGGCTCCTCTGAGTGTAAGCGCCAGCGTATCATCCACTTCTATAGCCTGTGTAGTGTGTCCGCATCCATCACATTCCGCATCTAAATAACGCCCAATCCAACCGGTATTCAACAACTGATCTGAACCACTGGCCGTTTGCCATATATCCATCGAACGAAAATGAGAGCGGTTGGGATTGGGATACCCCACACTGTTCAATACGCCTAATGAGCCGTCATCGTACAATTCTTTTAATCCCTGAAGAGCGGGATGAATTCCAAGCTCATCATTTAACGGTAAAGCCGCCTGCCGCTTAATGCCTAATTCAGGACGAACTTTATAGTAGATATCGTTGCGATAAGGTATAACCGTATTTAGTCCGTCATTGCCTCCGGAAAGTTGCACAACTACCATGATCTTATTTTCTCCGGGAAGTTTTTTTCTCTCGAAAGCTTTTAGGAATTTTGGCAGCATCATGGATGCGGAAGCCAGTGTGCCTGTCTGGAGAAATTTTCTGCGATTGACGATTAGCATAGTTATTTATGATTTAATGGCTAAATTGTTTTATTGTTAGATTGTTGAATGGCTTTGGGACTATCACCCTCTCGCCTCACCGCTTAATCATCCGCCCGCACCCTCTCTCTTTCACCCCTTCACTCTCTTGCTTAGTCGCCCCCCTCAACACAATTGATACTCCGGTGAGCTCATAATATCAATGCTTAATGATTTGATATAATTTTCAGTCGAAGAATGATCTGCAAATTTATTTAACAATGCGCTGTCTGCCTTTTGTGCATCTGTTAAAAGTGCGTCTGCGATAGTTGTTGGCAGTTGATCTTCCGGTATATCTTTAAATGAATCAAGATACGAATCCCAGTTAACGGTTGCATCCACTCTCCTGGCAAAATTTCTGACAAATTCATCGCTGGGATTTTTCTTCGTATAAGTATTGGTCAATTCATCCGGCATGTCTTTCGGCCTCACGGTAATCTCACCTGAATAATAAATGATCTGAGGCAAACGCATGCGGAATAATAAAGTGGAGCTGTCAATCCAGTCTTTACCGCCCGGCCACCCACCCACATTCGGGGGGTAAAAAGGAACCTGGTCCATAATTCGCTGCAATAATATCTGCACCTGCTCTTTGCCGAAATCTACGGGAATCGTCCTTCGCATGCCCACCAGCAATTCGACCGGAGATTTAATCAGGTTTCCGGTATTTTCCGGCTTATAAAATTCCGCAGATTTAAACAGTGATTCCATTAAGGAACTAATGTCATAGTTATTTTCATAAAGTTTTGCAGACAGATCATTCACCATATCCGGATCAGGATGGTCGTTTACAAAAAACCGGCATATCTTATCTGTCACGTGATGTGCGGTAGCTTTTTGTTCAAGTATAATATTGAGAATGTCATTGCCATTAAAATTGCCTGTTTTTCCCAGGAAAGTTTTTACGCCGTCATCATGCTGATTTTTCCGGAAAACAAATTCACCCTCTTTGTTATAACCCCAGCCCGTAAAGGCGCGTGAACCCTGCTTTACATCTTCTTCGGTATAATTTCCGATACCCATGGTAAAAAGCTCCATCACTTCGCGCCCGAAATTTTCATTAGCATGTTGCTTCCGGTTTTCCTGATTATTCAGAAATTGCAGCATGGCCGGACTTTTGGATATGCCGAATAATAAATCGCCAAAATTTCCCAATGCATTCTGACGAATAACGTCCAGCATCCTTTGATTAAATAATACATTGTTTATCCTGCAGGCAAAATGTCCATGCCAGAAGAAAGCCATTTTTTCCCGAAGTGGATGATCGGTAGCTGCCATCTCATCTATCCAGGATAAAATCAGGTTCCTCATTCCCGTGCCGTTGGCCATTTGGTTTTCCTTTTTCATTTCGGCGGTGCGTTTTTTATAAGGAATGGACTCTGTCATGTACTTTAAGACATCTTCTGATTCGGGAACAGTAATAGGCTTTGGTGCTTTTTCCCCACCCTTCATCACTTTTCTGAAGAAATGGTTCCAGTTTTTATGATCCCATTTATTAATATAGGCAGGCTCAGCGCCGAATCCTGCCCGCCAGCTCAGATGCTGGACTTTGGCTTTTTCATCCCGAACAGACATAGTTGAAAGCGTTTTATGATTCAATAGACTGCCAAAAGATACGAAGGTTTAACAGGAAATACTGTTAAGTAGTGTTAAGGTGGGGAGAATAAAGAATAATGAATAATGAACAAGGAACCTTTAACCATCGCCTGAGGCGAGGCAGGCATTGAATGTTGAATATTGGTCATTTAACCTCAGCGATCATACATCAGAGATCATACATCGCAAATCAGAGATCATACATCAAAGATCATAGATGCGTTTTAGGGTTTTTCCCATTCTATCACACCTTTAATCTCATTCGGATCATGTTCAGTAAATGCATTCTGAAAGTCATTAATTGGGATACGTTCTGTAATCACTTTATTAATGGCATCTGTGTATTGCTGATTAGCTTCCGTAAGCTCTTTAATCCCGGTTTTAAAATCGTTCACAGATGCATTGACACTGCCCACCATCAATTGGTTTTTCAAAACCATTTGCTGCAATAAAGGAGCGCCCACAACGGTCAAAGGACGCGCCCCCGCCGGAATCCCCGTCAGCACATAGATCCCATTAATGCCTAAGGCGCCTAACAGCTCAAATTCAAGAGAAGCAACACCAGTAGCTTCAAAAATCATATCTATTTGTCCAAAAGTATCATCTATATTTTCTGCTTTTACTTTTCTTCCATCCACATATTTGCCGCCGATTTCTTTTAGAACAGATGGTCTTAAAGTAGCTTCATCCACAATATCCATTCCCAATACATTAGCCCCTCGAAGCCGGAGGATAAATGCAGCAAGCAGCCCAATAGGACCTAATCCGGCGACTAACACCTGCTTGCCTTGTAACCAGGTTTCCGGATTGGCTTCCGGTAATCTGGCGCATTGAATATGCACGGATTCATTGATGGCTTTTTCGGAAACAGACATAGGCTCCGCCAATACTCCAATATGTTTGATGGCCTCTGGTATTTTTACAATATATCTTTCCTGATCAACGGCATACTCCACCTGGTAGCCGTCTCGGCCTTTGATGCCCCGTTCAGTATATCTGCCGGTAAAGCACATATCATTATGATGTCCGCAGATACAGGGCTCACAATCCCGGCGGACAGTAAACATGGCATAATCACCCACCTGCACATTTTTAACGGCGCTCCCCACTTCAACTACCTTTCCGAAATTCTCATGTCCGATAACCAGTTCCTTACTTCCTGACGGCGCATCAGCTCTTCCACCGGCTACTTCTTCCCGGTCAGTTCCACAAATGCCTACCTGAAGGATTTTTAATTTAATTTCATCCGGCGCAGAAATCTGAGGTTCCGGACGTTCTGTGAAAAATGCATTTTTTGTTCCGGGGATAATAGCTATTGCTTTCATTACGTAAAATTTATGAAGTGATTAAATAAAAGGAGAAGCATTTATCGAAAGGCATACACTAAGGGTGTGTAAATGTAGTTGTTTCCACAGAAAAACAGTATGAAATCTTGGGCTGAATAATTATTCCTGCAATTCAATATAGTGGTAAATTTATTTTCTTTCCGTTAACGGTAATTACCGGAAGGGTATAAAGATTCCTTTTTTCAAAGAGCAAATTTTTCTGGTTATCAAAGAAGGGTGTACCGTGAATATTTCATTTGTTGGCTGCTGGCTTACGTGTCGTAAAGATGTTTAATAAATCTCAGTGTCAATTTTGTTTCTAAAAAATATGTCTATATATTTGCAGCATGAAAAGATCAACAGGCATATTTTGTTTCAGCTCATGTTTTAGTTACTCAAAAAGTAACGAGTGGGCTTTATTTGTCTGTTAACGAATAAAGAAATTCTTAAGCCGCTTGTTACTGATGTAGCAAGCGGCTTTTTCATTTTATATATGTCTGGTATGCACAATGGATGTGTACTGGTCTGCAAAACCAGTGTAGTCAGTTCGATTCTGACACCAGACTCTTGGAGATGTAGCAGAGTAGGTCTATGCGTTGGACTGAAAATCCAGAGAAACAGGTTCGATTCCTGTCGTCTCCACAAATTTTGGAAGTGTAGCAAAGAGGGTCTATGAAACGGACTGAGAATCCGTAGATGTTGGTTCGATACCAAGCACTTCCACTTTTCTTATACTAATAAAACGTTTTGTAGAGTATTCCAATAAGTCTGGCTAATTACCGTGAAGCTAAGGCCTGTTTTGTTCGTTGTTAACTCCGAAGTATTAGGAATAGCAAACTTTTCATACCGTTTTTGTATGATGCCTGCTGCATTGAAACCAAATAAAAGCTAAGCAGTTCAAAAATTACATCCTGATAGGAAGAATAATATACCATGGCACAAATATATCTAAACTTAAAGTTTTAAATCGGATTTTCGCCGGAGTCAGACATTTTTTTCCTTGCTTTTTAAAAATATAGTTACTTTGGTATGAAAATTAATTAAGCTTTAAAACCACTTTATGGAACAAGTAATGTATCCTCAATCCGGTGGCACACCTCCTGTCCGTCCTAAAAACTATTTAGTAGAATCTATTCTGGTAACAATTTTTTGCTGTCTGCCGTTTGGCATTCCGGGAATAGTTTTTGCATCCCAGGTCAACTCCAAATATGATGCGGGAGATTATGCAGGAGCAGAAAAAGCATCTAAAGAAGCCAAAACCTGGACGCTCGTTTCATTTATTATCGGAATTGCCGCTGTCATTATATGGATCATCATTGCATTCACGACTACTTTCTTCAGTGCTATGTTCCATCATAATTTTCATCCATAATTATGATGATGATGAGTATTGCAAGGATCAAGATATTATTGATAAGTATAGCAGTCTTAACCTTAGGGCTGCTGTACTATTTTTTCAATCCGGTTGGTCATTCATTTTTTCCAAAATGTCCTTTTTATGCGCTCACCGGATTGGATTGCCCGGGATGTGGCTCTCAGCGGGCTTTTTATGCATTACTGCATGGACATTTGTTGGAAGCGGCAGGGTATAATTTATTATCCGTTTTGGTACTGCCGTTTATTATTTATTCTGCCGCTGTATTTACCGGCAATCATCTGTTCGACAAAAATTGGAAGCAAAACATATTTTACAAACCTTGGTTTGCAAAAGCAGTTCTCGTCTTCGTTCTTTTATTCTGGATATTGCGTAATCTGCCTTTCCCCTGTTTTCACTGGATGGCGGCATAATACTTTTGGCAACAGAGATTACATGCAAGGATTAAAGAGCAAGCCGAGTTATTTAGTTCAGAAAGTAATATTATCAATTTCTTTTGCCAGCTTGCGATCTTTATCCGTTACTTTATTGCCGGCATCATGAGTGCTTAGCTTAATGCTTACTTTGTTATACACGTTGCTCCATTCGGGATGATGATCCATGCTGTCGGCAATAAAAGCTACGCGCACCATAAATGCCATAGCCTCCCTGAAATCTTTGAATTCAAAAGTCCGGGTGAGTTGGTTATTTTCTTCTTTCCACATTTCTAATTTAATTTTTAATTTTGGAAATCATCGTTTGCATCCGGTGCTATAAAATAAGATTATCCTTATTTTTCAGATCTTCCACATCCAGGATTGTTGCTAATTGTATTGCAGGAATCTTTTTTATAGCGTCCATCAAATATTTTACTTCTTCTTCATTATAATAATCACCCTTTATCATCCACAAGAAATCCGTATGTTTTAGTTCCGGCAACAAAAATTCCCCCTTGTAATGATTGTTATACAAATAATGCGTGGTAAACCTCAGTGATTCGGCATATTCATACACAGGGAAAAAACATTTCTTTTCTTTTTTTAACAACGTTATTTCCAGCTCATGGTTCATTATAAAATTAAAATTCAGTATCCGGTTAATTTCCCAGCACAGCTTATAGGGTTTCATCCTCGAAATAATGCCTATCAGCGTACTGTTATGAAAGAAACTGTCCGTATTCTTAAGCGGGGCCAAATGAAGCTTGGTAACAGGCATTTTTTTTCAAAATTAAATTAAATCCTGCAGTAAACCACCAATGGATATTTCATTATCGCTGCTTTTTGAGATTGGCAATATTTTAGTACCTTGCTGCCGTAGAATTTTCAATTACTGCCATGGTCTATTCTCAATGTCAGACAAGCTTCTTATATAAGATGCCCGATTTTTTCAGGATAAAAACAATTCCGGTACTATGAGATACTTAAAACCTGTTCGATTACTCATTCTGTTTATGCTTATGTTTAACTTACCATCTATCGCCCAATTCAACAAGCAAGCTGCTGAAAATTTAATCAAGAGAGTGATTCCTAAAAAAGCGGATCATTTTGAAGTACAATATATTCCCAAGGAAAATAATAAGGATATTTTTGAAATAGAGAGTAAGCACGGAAAAATTATTCTGAAGGGAAATAATGGTATCTCCGTTGCCTCCGCATTAAAATATTACTTGTACCATTTTTGCCACTGCAGCATCACATGGAATGGCGTCAATCTGAACGTGCCGGATCCTCTGCCGGTTGTGAAGAAAAAGATTCACCATGTTTCACCTTATAAATACAGATATTATCTCAACTATTGCACCTTCAATTATACCATGGCATGGTGGGACTGGGCTCAATGGCAAAAACAAATAGACTGGATGGCGCTGAATGGAATTAATATGCCGCTGGCAGTTACCGGAGAAACAGCGATATGGGAAAAAGTGTATGAAAAATTGGGATTCAGCAGAGATGAATTGAAGAATTTTTTCAGCGGGCC
>SCQV01000014.1 GCA_004299085.1 Chitinophagaceae bacterium
AGTAGTGAGTAGTAATTGGTAATCAGTGATCTGAACGTGGTATTCGTTTTTTACTTACCATTTACCAATAACCACTTACCAATAACTAAAAAACTTAATAAACCAATCACCCACTCACTTTCGTTTCTTCCTCCGGCTGTTGATTTCATCGCGGATGGAAATGGCTTTTATATAATCCTCATGTTCCAACACATCTTTCAGAAGCTGGTTCAATTCATCCAATGACAGCGCTGACAAGTCTTCTTCTGCACCACCCGCTTCTTTCGTTACTTTCCGCTGCTCCCGTTTGCCTTCAGGCTCTTCCATGCTGATACCGGCTTGTTCCAGAATACTTTCGTAAGTATAAATGGGGCAACCGAAACGCACGGCTAAAGCTAATGCATCGGAAGTGCGGGAGTCTATTTCCAGTGTTTCCTTTTTATCTGCGCAAATCAGCTTAGCATAAAATATCCCGTCGTTCAATGCGCTGATGATCACTTCATGCAGTTCAACATTAAAAGCATTCATGAAATTCCTCATCAGGTCATGTGTAAGAGGACGGCTGGGTTGCATCTTTTCCAAAGCTACGGCAATGGCCTGCGCCTCAAAACCGCCAATGACTATCGGAAGGCGTCTTAATCCATTCAATTCGCCCAATACCACTGCATAAGAATGTGTCTGAGTAATACTGTGCGATAACGCAACTATTTCCAATTCAATCTTTTTCATCCGTTAATTTTCATAAAAACCTCAAAAAGGGACGTGAAGTTAGAAAAAATTTAGTTTTAAATAAAGTTACCCTTTTTAATGTTGTTTTTCTTTAAATGATTTAACCGCTGACGTTAGCTTCGGCACCACCTCGAAGGCATCTCCGACAATACCATAATCAGCCGCTTTGAAGAAGGGCGCCTCAGGGTCTTTATTAATGACCACAATGTGCTTGCTGCCATTCACACCGGCAAGATGCTGAATAGCCCCCGAAATTCCTACGGCGATATATAAATCAGGCCGCACGGTAATGCCAGTTTGTCCCACATGCTCGTGGTGCGGTCGCCATCCCGAATCCGCTACGGGGCGGGAACACGCGGTCGCCGCTCCCAGTGCCTTTGCCAAATCTTCTATCATACCCCAGTTCTCGGGGCCTTTTAATCCTCTGCCGCCGCTGACAATGATATCCGCTTCAGGTAAAGGAACCGTTCCACTCAGGGTTTCTGTTGATTTTACTTTTATCCTGAAATCGCTTTCCTGAATATTCGCATTGAAAGCAATTATTTCCGCCTGATTTTCCGATTTCTGAACAGGAAAGGAATTGGGGTTGACGGAAATAACTTTTTTATCCGATAAAACTTTTACCCGGGCAAATGCTTTTCCCGAAAAAACACTTTTCTTTATCACAAATCCACCTGACGTATCGGGCAGGGAAAGTGCTCCGGCCACCCATCCCGCTTTCAGCTTTGTCGAAATCAGAGGTGCAATGGCTTTGCCATTAAAATTATGAGAAAAAATAATGACTTGCGCATTTTCTTGTTCAACAGCCTGCATAAGGACTTTGGCATACGCCGAAGGGTCAAATTGATCCAACAGCTTATTAGCATCATGCAGCACCCTGGAAGCGCCGAAATTTCCCAATAGCTTCAAATCATCATCCTGGCAGGAACCTAACACCAACGCAGTGGCTGAAATTCCTAACCGATCAGCCAGCTTAGCTCCATAACACACTGTCTCAAAAGCAGCTTTTCTGAGCTTCCCTTCATGCTGATCTGCAAATATTAATACCGACATAATGAATCTATGATTTATGATTTTATGATCTCTGATTTTATGATCTCCGATTTTACGATCTTTGATTTTTTGATCTCTGATTTTTGTTGAATAGCTGAATGGTTAAATGGTTGAACATTGAATATTGAACCTTACCTCATTCACCCAATAGTTAAATCACCTTCGCCTCTTCATGCAGCAATCTTACCAATTCTTCCACGTTATCAGGCTCTATCATTTTAATGCCTGTTTTAGCAACCGGCAGCTCAAAGCTGATTATTTCAGTTAATTTTTCGGCTTCTACAGGCTCCAACACTTTTAAAGGCTTGGTACGTGCCGTCATAATGCCACGCACATTCGGAATTCTTTGCTCTGCCATCCCTTTCATAGCGGAAACAACTACGGGCAATTTTACCGAACATATTTCCTCCCCTCCTTCTATTTCCCGGTGAAATTCCGCTTCGCCGTTGCCTTCGGTTTCCAACTTTGTGGCTAAGGAAATAAAAGGTAAATCCAGCATTCCCGCTATCATTCCACCCACACCGGCACCGTTATAATCTATGGTTTCTTTTCCTGTCATTATCAAATCGTAACCGCCGTCTTTGGCAAAATTTGCAATCTGGGAAGCCACGTAATAACTATCGCTGTTTTCCGCGTTTACCCTCACCGCATCATCCGCTCCCAAAGCAAGTGCTTTGCGGATAAGAGCGTCATAATCGGCGGCGCCCACACTAATGAGCGTAACGGTTCCGCCAAGCTTTTCTTTCAATTCCAGCGCCCGCACCAATGCATACCATTCATCCGAAGGATTGATGATAAACTGAACTCCCTGCTCATTGAATTTCGTGTTGTGGTCCGTGAAAGCTATTTTTGCTGTTGTATCGGGAGTTTTGCTGATGCACACTAAGATTTTCATATACGACAGATTATTTTTTAAGCCGGCGACGGCTCTTATATAAATAAATGATATTCAAGGTGCAATTTACAAAATCCTGAGTAATTTTATCAATATAATGGACAGAATAGCGGTATTGAAATCCTATTTGGAAAAAACGCCGGATGATAGCTTTCTCAAACATGCTTTGGCGTTAGAATATTTGAAGCTGCATGAGGAAAATAAAGCCATCAGGTTATTCGAAGAATTGTTAGCGCATGATCCGGATTATATCGGTTCTTATTATCATTGGGGAAAAGCATTGGTGAAAACAGGTGACACACAAAAAGCATTAGCAATTTTTCAGAAAGGAATAGAGATTGCCCGGAAATTAAAAGACACTCATGCCGCAGCAGAATTACAGCAGGCCGAGGATGATTTATTATAAACAGGAATAACCGTCATGAAGACAGACATTCAATCCGCATTTCGGAAGCATATCAATGACCATCATCTTTGTAATAAAGGAGATAAGATATTGCTTGCCGTCAGTGGCGGCGCTGATTCCATGATGATGGCGGATATATTTATAAAAGAAGGTTTCAGCACGGGAATTGCCCATTGTAATTTTCAGCTCCGGGGGGATGATGCCGACTGGGATGAACTATTGGTAAAAACATTTTCTCTGAAGAATAATATCCCATTTTATTCTATCCGTTTTGAAACTAAAAGCTTCTCTGAAGAAAAAAGACTATCTATTGAAGAGGCGGCCAGAATTCTTCGTTATGCATGGTTTGAAAAAATACGGGAACACCATGGTTATACTTTTATTGCCACTGCCCATCATCAGAATGATAATAATGAAACGTTATTATTTAATTTTTTCAGAGGCACCGGAATACACGGATTGCACAGCATTCCAGTGAAACAGGGAAAAATAATCCGCCCGATACTTTTTCTGACAAAAAAAGGAATCAAGGAGTATGTGATTGAAAATAATATTCCTTATGGGGAAGATATCACCAATTCATCCGATGATTATACACGTAATTATCTGAGGAATACGATTATTCCCATGCTTGAGAAGCAATTTCCAGGATTGGAAAAAAGGCTCAATCAAAATATTAAACGTTTTGCAGAAGCGGAACAACTTTATAATGAATCTATTGACAGATACCGGAAATATTTAATTGAAGAAAAAGAAAATGAGTTTTTTATACCTATCTTAAAATTAAAAAAGTGCACACCTTTAGACACTATTACTTATGAAATATTTAAGGAATGGAATTTTAGCTTTGACCAATCACTGCAAATCATACAAATTTTAGACAGCGATCCCGGCAAATCGGTTGAATCTAAAACACATCGCCTGATACGTGACCGGAAATGGCTTATCATCAGTCCCCTGGCGGAAAAAAATGTGTCTTATATCCTGATAGAGAAAGACAGGTCTCTTGTTGAAACAGCTAACCTTTCTTTGCATTTGCAAATGCAATCTGGTGAAGGATATAAAATCCCGGCAGAAAGCCATATCGCGTCCCTGGATGCAGCAAAAATTACCTTTCCATTATTACTTCGTACTTGGAAACAAGGAGATTATTTTTATCCATTAGGCCTGGGGAAAAAGAAAAAGCTCAGCCGCTTTTTTATTGACCAAAAAGTACCATTACATGAAAAAGAAAAGAAATGGGTTTTGGAATCGGACAAACGAATTATTTGGGTAGTGGGAATGAGAGTTGATGACCGTTTTAAGATTACCAAAGGGACGAAAGAGGTGCTAAAGATAACTTTAATCTATGATCTTTGATCTAAGATCTCTGATTTGCTCATCTCTGACCTGCCTGCCCAAAGGCAAAGGCAGGTTTTTTGACGTCTGACTTCAGATCTTAGATCGCAGATCTTACATCACAGATCTTAGATACTTTATATTACCCCCCTGCCCAAAGGCTGGTTTTTTGACGTCTGATTTCAGATCTTAGATCGCAGATCTTAGATCACAGATCTTACATCACAGATCTTAGATACTTTATATTACCCCCCTGCCCAAAGGCTGGTTTTTTGACGTCTGATTTCAGATCTTAGATCGCAGATCTTACATCACAGATCTTAGATACTTTATATCACCCCCCTGCCCAAAGGCTGGTTTTTTGACGTCTGATTTCATATCTCAGATCGCAGATCTTACATCACAGATCTTAGATACTTTATATTACCCCCCTGCCAGTAATTGCTGTAGAAAAAAAGACGCCACTCTCGGTTCCAGCACAATCGTAAATAATATACCAAAAAGGGCACCCCACAGGTGAGCGTTGTGATTAATATTATCGCCTCCCCTTTTAGACATATAAACGCAATATGCTAAATAAATAAAGCCAAATATGAAGGCAGGAATACCAATAGGGATAATAAACAAATATATTTTCGCCCATGGATTAAATAAAATGCTGGCGAAGAGCACTGCAGAAATAGCGCCCGATGCGCCCAATGAGCGATATTGATAATTTCCCCTGTATTTCACATAAGTCTGAATATCTGCCGCAATCATAGAAAGCAGGTAAAACAAAATAAATACGCCCGGACCGAATAATTCCCTGAAATATTGCTCCACTATTCTCCCGAAGAAATACAAGGTGAACATGTTAAATCCAAGATGAAGCCAGTCTGCATGGATAAAGCCGGAAGTGATGAAACGGTAATATTGTTTCTTTTGCCTGATAAGGGCAGGCCAGAAAATCATTTTGTCCATTTCCTCTCGGTTATAAAATGCCGTGATAGAAACCAGGCAGGTAATAATAATGATGATGATAGTTATACTCAGATGCATAAATAAAAATAGGGCAAATATAGTTACTGATGATGATATTTTTCGTGATTTAACAGGGTGAAGGCGCGGTAAAGTTGTTCCGTGACGATCAGCCGGACTAACTGATGGGGAAAAGTAAGTTTTGAAAGAGATACCACTTCTCTGGCTTTAAGCAGTATGCTCTCATCTATGCCAAAAGCGCCGCCAATAAGGAAAACGAGCGTTTTTGAAGAAATCATTTGTTGTTTCTCTATCAGGAAGGATAATTGCAAGGAAGTCATATCTTTTCCCCTCTCATCCAATACAATTAAAGTATGATAAGATTCCAGGATGCTCAATAAAATGCGAGCTTCCTGCTTTTTCAATTCTTCCGGAGGCAAATTCCCGGCATTTTTCCCTGCGTTTAAGAATTTTAACTCAAAATCACAATAGTGTTGCAGCCTTCCTGAAAACATTTTCATCCCTTCCACGATATAAGCCTCATTTTCTTTTCCGAAAGACCAAAGCTGTACCTTCATAATCAAACATTTGAGAACGCAAAGTAAAGGTTGTTGGTCAGATAAAAAAAATCTTTACCTTTGCAATCCCATTTTTAGCAACCGGCCCTGTAGCTCAATTGAATAGAGCATTTGACTACGGATCAAAAGGTTTCAGGTTTGAATCCTGACAGGGTCACAAAAATTCTTCCCCTTCGCTCTGAAATAAATTCTGCTTTTATTTCAATTTCAATTTTATTCCTGCTCGACGTCCAAAAGGCTGTTATCGTGCCAGAAAAGTGAAATATATCGGAATAATATTTACATTTACGGCTTACTTTCCAATTTATTCACGATGAGAAAAAGACACGTTATTTTTTCGTACAAGCATGAAAAAATCTTCTTTACCGCCATTTTATTCACCACTCTTTTTTATTTTATTCCTAATGCCAACGGACAGCGTAAAGGGCAAAAGGGGGCTCCAGTTTATACCGGAACAATTCCTATTTATCTGGATACCAACTATACTTTCAGGGAACGGGCTGCAGATCTTGTTTCCCGAATGACGTTAGAGGAGGAAATCAAACAATTACACACGAATCATGCACCAGCCATTCCCCGTTTGGGAGTTCATCAATATTTTTATTGGAATGAAGCACAACATGGGGTCAACGCCCTGTTTGGAAATTTGAATAATGGAGATACCAAACATGAATCTGCGTATGGTTCTCCACGTGCTACCAGTTTCCCAGTGAATTTCGCCTCTACCATGACCTGGGACCCTGCTCTTATTTATAAAGAAACTTCGGCTATTTCAGATGAAGCACGCGGTTTCTTAGATAAATCCTTGTTTGGTGTGGCGCAAAATAATCTTGGAGATTCGAGAGATAATTATGGTAGTTTAACTTTTTGGGCGCCCACCATCAATATGGACAGAGATCCGCGCTGGGGACGCACCGATGAAGCTTTCGGAGAGGATCCTTTTCTTGCTTCAAAAATGGCAGCCGCTTTTGTCAATGGTTTTCAGGGACAAACTATGAATGGTACGCCGGAGAGCAAGTACCTGAAAGCTGCTGCCACTGCAAAGCATTATGCGCTGAATGATCTGGAGAATAATCGTACCGGCATTTCTTCCAATTCCTCTGATGAAGCCATCCGCGATTATTATACGGCTACCTTTCGCTATTTAATAGAACATGCACATGTTTCGGGAATCATGACTTCTTATAATGCTATTAATGGAACACCGGCTGTTGCTAATACTTATACCATCAACGTGCTGGCTAAACGTACTTATGGATTCGATGGTTATACTACTTCTGATTGCGGTGCCGTAGGAACTACCTATAATACTTTTCCCAACGGTCATTTTTGGGCGCCTCCGGGCTGGAGACCGGCTTTGCTTGATAATAAAACTATCTGGATCAGCACGCCAACTAATGATACTGTTTCAGGAGAAGCGGGTGGACAGGCTTATGCTTTAAGAGCCGGTACCAGCCTGAATTGTACCGGATATGAATATACGCTTTCCAATATTGAAGAAGCTATTAAAGCAGGGATTTTAAGTAAAGGTGTCATAGACCGCGCGCTTACCAGTGTTTTCACCATACGCATGAGAACGGGAGAATTTGATCCATCTTCTCAGGTTCCTTATACACGTATCTCTAAGGCTGAAATACAAAGCCCTGCTCATCAAAAGCTGGCAGAAGAAGTAGCGGAAAATGCATTGGTGCTGTTAAAAAATGATCGTGTTTCGAACACAAAAAAGAGTTTGCTTCCTTTGAATCCAGACCAGCTTCATCATGTTTTAATTTTAGGTAATCTGGCTGATAAAGTATCGCTGGGCGGATATTCCGGCTTACCCAACCTGCAGGTAAGCGCAGTGCAGGGGATTACAAATACTTTTAAAAAGATGAATCCTCATATCATCGTAAAATTTGACAACACAAACACTTCCACTACATCTGTAGAACCCGTTGTGCTGAATGAAGAGATAAAATCGGATATCCGGAAAGCAGATGCTGTTATTGTGTTTATAGGTACTAATGAAGCCGTTGCCAGCGAAGGGCATGACAGGCCAAGCCTGGCTATTCCGGGTAACTATGGTTCTTTAATTTATCAGACAGCAGAACAGGGAAATAAGCGTATGATCTTAGTTATTCAATCCGATGGCCCGCTGAATATCAATTATATACAACATTACTTTCCTGCCATCATATTCAGCGGATATAACGGTGAAAGCCAGGGAACTGCATTAGCCAATGTTTTAATTGGGAAAAAGAATCCAAGCGGGCATTTAGATTTTACCTGGTATATGAATGATGATCAACTGGCGGATAAATCTGATTATTATTTAACACCGGATAAAACCAATGGATTGGGACGCACTTACCAGTAT
>SCQV01000198.1 GCA_004299085.1 Chitinophagaceae bacterium
TTAGGAACATTGATGAAAAGATTGAAATAATGCCTGAGAGCCTGTTTTGAAAAATAGTTGCATGAGTAAAAAGGCAAGTATATCTGTGAAGATGTCCAAGTATTATATTTCGTATCTTTGGTATAAAATGCCAACAGTTTTATTTATAGGTGGATGGAGATTATATTTTTGGGCAAATGAGAATAATGAACCTATTCATATCCATGCTGAGAAAGGTGAAATGGAGTGTAAATTCTGGCTGGATGTTGAAAATTTTTAAATAAGACCTGCATTGGAATATAACCTAAGTCCACAGGCAAGGCGTGAAATTAAAAGAATAATTTACAACCATTTTGATTACATCATTTCAGAATGGAATAATTTCTTCAAAACAGAATAATTATGGGAAAAGTGCATGACATATCAGACATCAGGTTTGAAAAGGATTTTTTGATATTAATAGCAGATGGTCAAATTCTCAAGTTAAAATTATCAGATATTTCCAGAAAGTTGGCAAGTGCATCCGATGAAGAAAGAAAGTACTATAAGATTTCACCTTCTGGCTATGGAATCCATTGGGAGGCATTGGATGAAGACTTGTCTATTGATGGGTTATTAAAAATTGATAAAGCAAAAGAATTTCTGCATCATCATGTCTGATGGTTGACAGATAAAAACAAACTACTCTAATCATCTTCACTTTAAAATTGCACTATGGTTATCAGCTTAATGCTGATTCATTATCTTGCTATGTCAATCCTGCAATAATATTAACCGTTAATGCAATAATGGTGGCATTATATCCGAAAGATAACAAGCCATGCCACAGCGCTAATCTACGAATAGTTCGGCCGCCAATCTCCACATCAGAGACCTGAAAGGTCATTCCCAGTGTAAAAGAAAAATAAGCAAAGTCCACAAAATCGGGGTGTTTTTCATCGGGGAAATCCAACCCGCCTGCATGAGTGTCTTTATTTATTTTATGATCAGCATAATATAAATGTGCATAACGAGAAGCAAAAATGGTATGCACCAAACACCAGGACAAAAGCATGCAGGCGATAGCTGTGGGTATTTGCAGCGCTTTATCATGTGCACTTGCACCATGCATGACCAGAATAGAAATAACAGCAAGCATGCTGATACAGGTAGCAACTAATATCAAAGTGAAAATCACAATTCTGGTATCATCCTGCCGCCTGGCTTGTTCTCGTATTTTCTGGGGAGGGGTCGTATAAAAAGTAATCCACATAAGTATAAGCAAGCAGAAGCTGAAAATATCCCAGGCAAAGATAATATGTGGCAATGCTTCAGTCGTTCTGAAAGGAATCAGTAAAAAAACAATAATTCCGATGATAAGGCTGATCAAGAGCTTATGTATTGCCTTCAATTTATTGATTGCCGGAGGCTTGAAATGAACCATCTGATACAATTTCGAAAGCTAAAGTTATTTTTCTCCCTGTTAAAATCTAAACAATGGGTGAAAGCCCAAACCTGTCCGGAACGGCCAGGGAATGGCAATCATAATAAGTATAAAGGCCACCAGGAAATATACCAGCGACTTACTGTGCTTTATCTTATCTGTTTTTGCTTTCTTCACCACACTTCTTCCGATATGCACGATAATCCAGGCGATGACCATCATGGTAATGTGTTCTACTGTAAAAAAACGTTGGGCAGAATTTTGCATCACTTCACCGATTTGTCCGTCTGTCCAGTTCTTTGCCCATCCTCCGATAAAATATAGAAGAATACCGATCAGGAATTGCAAATCCATGGAAATCATAAAAAGCAGGCTGCTCTTATTGTCTCCTGAAGAATAAGCCTTATGACCGCTCAAGCCAATGATAGCACGGATAATAGTCCAGATAGCTGTAATAATAACTGCCCAGCGAAGCCAGGAATGAAGAATCAATAAAAAACTCATGGGAAAACTTTTGACAAAAATAAGCGATTAAAAGTAATGGATATGGAAAATATGAAATTTAATTACTAATTTCGTTAGCAAATAGAAATTTCCGGGCTAAACGGATTAGTATATGAAAGCAGATGCTATATCATTAAAACAATTAACGATTATTCCGGGTATCGGAAAATCATTAGCAATGGACCTTTGGTGCCTGGGTATTCGTACTGTTTCCGATCTGGAAAATAAAAACCCCATGCAACTCTACCAAAAGTTGAACGCCATCACAGGTACGAAGCAGGATCCCTGTGTTTTATATACTTTTCGCTGCGCTGTTTATTTTGCTACGGAAAAAAAGCATGATCCTGAAAAATTAAAATGGTGGTATTGGAAGGATAAGCAATATAAAGAAACTCGTTCCAAAGTTCCAGGTTCCAAAACTGAGAGCCGTATTGAAACAACTCCGAAACAATTCTGAAACAACTCCGAAACAATTCTGAAACAACCCTGAAACAACTCTGAAACGATTCTGAAACAATTCTGAAACAATTCATAAAACCTTATACTTTTATCTTCTGAACCATGCAAACCGTTAATCAAAATTTGAAGTACCTGCGTAAGTTGCGCAACTGGACACAACAGGAAATGGCTGTTAAATTAGGTATAAAGCGTTCTTTGTTGGGTGCTTATGAAGAAGGCCGTGCCGAACCGCGCACGGAAATATTGGGAAAGCTGAGTGATTCTTTTCATATCAGCATTGACGATCTGCTAAGGACTGATCTTGGAGAAAAGCAGGGAGATTATTTAGAGCGGCGCCGCCTGTTGAAAAATGAACCGCGCCAAGTGATAGAATTTGTACCCGCTAAGGCCGCTGCCGGTTATCTTTCCGGATACAGCGATATGGAATTTATTGAGGAACTAAATACTTTCACTTTGCCCATGCTTGGCTCAGGCCACTACCGCGCATTTGAAATTTCCGGCGATTCTATGCTGCCGGTTACTTCCGGGTCTGTAGTGGTCGGCCACCAAATTACCGGATGGGATGACATACGCCACAGTCAGGCCTATATCGTGCTCACTAAAAGGGAAGGATTAGTTTTTAAGCGGGTTCTAAAAAATAATCGCAATAAGAATAAGATCACCCTGGCACCCGACAATCCACAATTTGAATCCTATACTGTTTTGCTGGAAGAAGTACTTGAATTATGGCAGACAGATGCCGTCATCAGTAAAACCGATGCTCACCAGCGAATGAATGTAACCCATCTTGCCGAAATGGTCAGCAATCTCCAGGAGCAGGTCAGTTCCCTGAAGAAAAAGCTTAAATAACCACCGGATTTTCTTACATTGAGGCATCAAAAAAAATTTTGTTGGCGATGCAGCGTTTTAGCCGGTAATTTTGTCTTACAATCGAACCGCCTTGAGAAAAAAATATGAACAGGCAGATGACACAACGCTCATCAAGGGTTGTTTGCGAGGGCACGAATCAGCGCAAAAGGCTCTTTATGAACGCTTTAGCTCCTGTATGATGGGAGTGTGTTATCGGTATGTCCGCAACCGTTCAGATGCTGAAGATGTTCTGCAGGAAGGGTTTATCAAGGTTTTTCAAAATATGGACCAATTTCGCTTGGAGGGTTCATTGGAAGGCTGGATTAGAAAAATTATGGTAAGAACGGCTATCAATTTTTTAAATAAAAACAAGGACTTATGGCTGGATATTGAGCCGGAACGGATGGGAGAAATTCCGGCTGTTGATACTAATGAAGATGATTTTCACAAAAATGAAATGATGAGAATGTTGAACAGTATGCCGGACGGCTACAAAGCGATTATTAATCTGTTCGCTATTGAAGGCTATTCACATAAGGAGATTGGGAAAATGCTGGGGATTGCAGAAAGCACTTCGAGGTCGCAATATGCACGGGCTAAGGAAATGTTGATTAAAATAAGTGGCAGGCAAGCGGGTGTGCACACATTGGATAAATAAAAGAAAGAAATGACTGATCCCATAGAACATAATGATATTGAAAAACGGCTGAAAAAGGCAGCCGAAGATTTTCTGCCTGCTCCTCCCGGCCGGGTGTGGGAGAATGTCAGGGATGAGTTACATCCTCACAGAAGGACCTATTTTCTTGCCTATGCAGCCGCTATTTTGTTATTGTTGGCTGTGAGCGTTTATTTCTTGCAAAGGCAATATGCTCATTCATCCCGAAAACCTTCTCTTACTCAACAAGCAACCCCGGTTACCTTACCTGCTCAGATTCCTTCTTCCCAAACTAATAATAATTTATCGAATGAACGGGAAACCAATCAGTCGGGCCAAACCGGGGCTATTGCCGGTAAAACGGCAGGGGAGAACCAAAAAGAAAGTGAGTCTGTTAGATTGGCTGCGAAGACGTTCCGGAAGAGTCCCCTGCATAAAATAAATCGAGAAAAAGATGAGGAGAGAAATAATGCTACTGGCGGTTCTTTTCATAAAGAAACGGTACAGACTCCGGGTACGAAGACTGAAAATCAAAAGGATGAAGCACCCGGCTTACCCCACCTTAAAAATTTATCAGCCCAATTGAATACATCCTCCTTATCTTCGGTAAAAGTTCAGGTTGAATCCTTCCCATTACAATTTGCAAAAAATATAAGTAATCTTTCAGTAATACTTCCTCAGGGGAAAGAACAATTCATCAATGATAAAAAGGGAAAAGGTATCACTGAAAAGTTACACAGGAAGCCCGCTTTTGAAATATTTTATGCTCCTTCTCTGGGGTACAGAACCTTGACGAAGGGTACATCCGCCATAATGACAAACAGTTCTTCTTCCGCTTTGGACCAGTTTGGATCATCATCGGCTGTCTCACATTTAAAGCAACAACCTGAATGGAGCTGGTCTGCAGGAGCCAGGATTGTATTTCCTCTTGGGAAATCATGGTCTTTACAAACGGGATTGTCTGCTACTGAAATGAATTATCGAATTGCGGCTTATGGGACTTATCCCGTGTATATTCAGAATAATGCTAATGCTGCTTCTTATTCTTATTATGCCATGCCTGGCAGGCAAGTTTCCTCCCTGGGTGTCAATGCTTTTGCTGCTGCGAGACCACAATTATCGTACTTGCACAACAGTTATATTACGGGTGAAATTCCTTTATTAATCAATAAACAATTCGGCAATCCACATAGCATTACCATTAATCTGGGCGCCGGAGCAGGATTGTCTTACTTTTTCCATTCCAGCCCGGTAATTTATTCGCCTTCTCCAGGGCGTTATTTTATGGATGACCGTTATATTCGTCCTGTCAACGCCAATTTCCACGTTGAAACGTCCGTCCTTATACCATTAGGCTCTCATTTAAAATTGGACTTCGGGCCTTCTTTCCAATACCAGGTGCTGTCTTCTTATAAAAACTATCCGGTGATAAAAGAACATCCTTATTTATTAGGATTGAAAACCGGATTACTGTGGGGGAGGTAAAGGCAACAAATCACAAAAATAAAAACGGTTATCCCAGAGTGCTTTTTTATTTTCAGGTAGAGGGTAAGTGCGTTCAATAATTTCTCCTTTAGTAAACTTTACGATGTTTTTAAAAATCGGGCCGTCATACACAAAGGAATGAAATTCACCGTTTTCTCCACAAGGATCAATACCTTTTGGCAGATCTTTTAAAAAATTGGCATTGATTTCCCTCCCGGCGAAAGAGCGATCTAATACTCTTGCATTTACACAAGTAATGACGGCTTTAAATCCTTCATCCAGGAATTCTTGAATCAGTCCTTTTGTATCTTTTTTCCAAAGAGGAAAAACAGCTTTCATGCCCAATGTCCTCAACTGTTCCTCTCTGTATTTCCGCAGGTCTTCCAAAAAGATATCACCGAATACGGCATACTGTAGTTTCTTTTTTGAAAACTCTGCCAGTTGCACCTGCATTAATTGATTATACGTCTGCATGTCCACTTGTTCCGGAATATAGAGTATTTGTAATGGAATATCTATTGCCCGTGCCTGTTCCTGAAGCAGTTCTTTGCGAACGCCATGCATGGATATACGGTTATAAGCACCACTTACGCTGGTCAAAAGGTAATCAATGCTAAAACCGCTGGTTTGCCGTATTTTGTAAAGGCAGAAAGCGGCATCTTTACCTCCGCTCCAATTGATAAAAGCATGCTTAACCGTCATTTTTATTCAAATAAAAAAGTATAAATTTTATAAAAGTTGTACCTTCACAACTTCTGATAATTTGCCAAATAAACTATTTTTGGATGAAATTCGGGTTATTATTTTTGCTGGCATTTACATTACCGGCTGTCCTCTATGCGAAAAGTGCACCGGATGGCAACGGTAAATGCCCGGATAAAAATAAGCTATCTTGTAATAAACAATCGGATCCCAATAATATCGAAGATTTTGTATTCATGCTTCCCAGCGTTGACCACAGCCAGGTTTGTGCGAAAAAAGAAGCATTTCATCAGGCTATCGTTAATTTTTATAAATGGTATCTTGAGAATCAGAATATAATATCCACAGGACTTTCCGGCGAAAATAAAAGGAGAGATATGATTCCACCATTCAATATTTCATGGCAGACATTACATGATTATTTTGAAGTGATTCAAAAGAAATACGCCGCCTGGATTGAAGGAATTCAACCCACGGTTTCGGTGGGAAATACCGGCATTTCAGAGAATTCACCGGTATCCAATAGCTCAGATAATACTTCTTCTGTTAACTTTTCCAATCTGGCAAAATGATCACATGGAGATAAGTTTCCGCTACGATAAAACAGCAGTGATCAATGCCCTTAGATTTCATTTTCTGCACAGACCGGAAACTAAGGTGTTGCGTATTCTGTTTGTAGTTCTTTTTCTGCTGGGGCTTTGGGGTTATATGAAAGGATTTTTCCCCTATTCGGTTGTAGTAGTTATTTTTATTGGAATTATTTTGCTTACGCTGGTGTTGTATTATGTTCTTCCCAGTGTTGTTTATAACAAAGCAAGGACCTTTCGCGAGCCTTCCATTACGCTTCAATATAATGATGGTGGGTTATCTATTGGCACCCATGTGGGCGCACATCATGTGTCGTGGCAAAGTTTCAGCCGGGTGCTGGAAACGAATGATTTTTATTATTTATACAGAAACAGCAATACTTTCTTTCTGATCCCTTCTAACGCCTTTGAAAATGATGCAGCGAAAGATGATTTCAGTGAATTATTGCATCGTCATTTCAGCAACTATGCGGTAAGATGAAAGCAATTTATCAAAAGGCGTAAGCTTCCTTGTTGTATTTGTTCCGGTATTCAATGGGAGAAAGCCCGGTAATCTTTTTAAATACATTCCTGAATGCTTTAGTATCGGAATAGCCTACATCATACATTACTTCATTGATATTTTTGCGGCTGGATTCAAAGAATTTCTTCGCCGCTTCTATTTTTACGCGCTGAATATATTCCACTACAGTATTGGTAGTGGCCTTTTTAAAGCGCCGTTCCAGATTGCGGCGGCTTAAAGCGACTATGGAAGTAAGCTTATCCACGCTTATTTTATCCTGATAATTATTTTCAATGAATTCCTGCGCCTGCTTTACCGGCTCGTCATCATGATCTTTTTGTCCCTGAAAAATGATAAATGGAGACTGGCTTTGCCGATCCAAATCCACCTGGAACATTTTGGAGCAATAAATAGCTATTTCCCTGCCTGCATATTTTTCAATGATATATAAAATGAGATTGGCAGCAGAAAAAGCGCCTCCGCTGGTATAAAGGCCGTTTTCATCAGTTATCACTTTGTCCGTGACCAACTGCACTTCCGGATACAGCATTTTGAAATCATGGGTTACCCGCCAATGAGTGGAGCAGCTTTTCCCATTCAGCAAGCCGGTAGCACCCAGTAAAACCGCCCCTACACAAAGACTCGCGATCTCAGCGCCGTTTTTATATTGCTTAATGAGCCATGGAATAATTTTTAAATTCTGGCTCAGTTCCCTGGCAATATCGCCATCAAAAGCCGGGATAATAATGAGATCAGTCTTTTTCAGGTCCTGGATTTCTATATCCGCGTATAGTGTGCATAATCCGTTTCCCAGTGGGATCTCTTTGGAGCTGCCCGCAATTTGTATTTTAAACAAGGGCTGTTTTCCCTTTTGCCTTAAATATTCATTGACTAAAACAAAAGCCCGGCGCGGGTTGTCAATGCTCCCTATGTTGCTGCCCGAAGTGGCTAAAATAGTGATGTGCTTCATACGGCTATTTTTATTTTCAGGTAATTTTTAATACAAAGATAAAAAATCTATTTGTCGCAATCAACCCTTAAAGTTGACGTATTTATGCTCTGGAATGGGTGTGATAATCTATAGGAAAGCAGTATCATTGTATTCATTTTGAGGATTCCGGCTAAACGTATTTTATAAAATTTAATGATGGAAGTGAACGATGAAGGTATAAAATATGGCTCCTATTCAAAATTTTTGATTTATTTTTCTTTTCTAAAAGGCATTTAACCCCTAATTTTGCACGATTTATTTTTTCGCATGCTAATGCGAAACTCATTATAAAACTTTCTTTGATATAAAAAATGCCCAGAGACAACAGTATTAAGTCGGTACTTATCATCGGCTCCGGACCTATCATTATCGGACAAGCATGTGAATTTGACTACAGTGGCTCACAAGCCGCCCGTTCCTTACGCGAAGAAGGCATCCGCGTTTCACTGATCAATTCCAATCCTGCCACCATCATGACCGATCCTATCATGGCGGACAAAATATATCTTCTTCCGTTGACGGTGGAAAGTCTTGAACAGATTTTAGAGGAATGCCAGGG
>SCQV01000015.1 GCA_004299085.1 Chitinophagaceae bacterium
GATAGTTATTAGAAATAATAGAAGAAAACCGGAAAAGTATTACAGCATGACGGATAAAAAACGAATGGTAGATTCCAGTATCCTGATTGACTATTCCCCTAATTGAGAAAACCCTCCTATTGGCTGGCGAAAAGTAAAATGAGTTTCCCCCACGCTACCCGGCATATTTTTTTCTCTTATTTCCATTATTTATCTGGCCATGGAGTGGAATAATTTGCTATTCGGGATGCACCGATACGGATAATTCCTCTCAATTATAGTACCTTTACCCCGTAATTCTGTTGCATAACGCTGGTTTATTTATGAAAATTGATTTCTCAAAATCTCCGGATGGGCTTGTTCCTGCTATCATTCAGGATTCAGTTACACACAAAGTGCTGATGCTGGGCTATATGAATGAAGAATCACTTCAGCGCACTCAGGAGGAAGGCAAGGTGGTCTTTTACAGCCGCTCTAAGAAAAGGCTTTGGATGAAAGGAGAAGAAAGCGGTCATTTCCTGATGGTGGAAAAAATAAAAGACGATTGTGATGCAGATACCTTGCTGATTATGGCCCGTCCAACAGGACCCGTTTGCCATACAGGAGCAGATACCTGCTTCAATGAAAGAAATATGAATGATAATTTTCTGATAACGCTGGAGAATGTCATTATAGACCGCAAGGTCAATCCCAAAGAAAACTCATACACGACCGAACTATTCGAAAAAGGCATCAATCGCGTGGCTCAGAAAGTGGGGGAAGAAGCGGTGGAGTTAGTGATTGAATCCAAAGACAGGAACGAAGAGCTGTTTTTGAATGAAGCGGCAGATCTGCTGTATCATTATCTGGTTTTGTTGGTAGCCAAAGGCTACGTCCTTGAAGATGTTATAAGCACGTTAAAAAGACGGCATAAATAGGCGCTTTCCCTCTATTTTTTGACCAACGGTAGCAGCGGTAACAATCATTTTGGTACTTTTGCCCTCCTTTTACGCTGAACGAGTATTAAAGGTTCCAAATTATAATTGTTTTAAAAGAATAAAAAATCCTTAATGTTATGAAGAAATTGATGCTTGGCGTTGCTTTGAGCTTATTGGTGTTTTCGGCTTGCAATTCGAATGGAGGCGGCTCTTATACTTTGAAAGGCGATCTAACCAATCTGAAAGATTCTGTTTTGTACCTCGCACAGCAGGGAAACAGCATGATGCCCAAAATGGATACCATTCGTGTAAAAGACGGTAAATTTACTTTTACGGGAAAGGCAGAAAAGCCGGTTTTTGCGCAAATTATTACGGCAGACCAGCGTTCTGGGTTCCCGCTTTTCCTGGAAGCAGGTACCATCCATATTACAGGTAATGCAGATTCTATGGCGGTAGGCAAAATAAAAGTAACCGGAACGCCGGATAATGACGATTTGCATCAGCTCATGGATATCCAGCAGCCTTTTATTCATGCTATGATGGGACTTCAGAGCGCTTTCATGCAAGCTAAGATGTCTAACGATTCAGATGCCATTACCCATATTCAAAATTCTGCAGACAGCATCCAAAATGCCGCCACCGTGAAGATACAAAGCTTCATAAAAAATAATCCTAAATCGTTAGTCAGTGCATTCGCTTTGCAGAATATGATGGATGACCTGGATGACAGCACTTTAAATCAGCTATACAGTAGCTTGGATACTGCCGTTCAGCACAGCGTATTCGGGGAGCCCATAGGCACAAAGCTTGCTTCCGAAAGAAAGACGGCTGTTGGCCAGATGGCGCCGGATTTTACCATGAATGACACTACCGGTAATCCTGTTAGTTTGTCTTCTTTCCGCGGTAAATATGTATTGGTAGATTTCTGGGCAAGCTGGTGTGGGCCTTGCCGTGCAGAGAATCCTAATGTGGTAAAGGCGTATAATGAATATAAAGGGAAGAACTTTACCATACTGGGAGTTTCACTTGATAAAACCAAAGATGCCTGGGAAAAAGCCATTAAAGATGATCATCTGGCATGGAACCAGGTTTCTGATTTGCAATATTGGGATAATGCAGCCGCTAAGCTTTATGGCGTGCAGGCTATCCCCGCCAACTTCCTGATAGGTCCGGATGGAAAGATCGTTGCGAAAAACCTTCGTGGGGATGCATTAGAAAATGAATTGTCCAAAATACTGCAATAATATTTTTGATCTCGCCTCAGGCGAGACTTTACAACAGCCAAAGTAAATGCCGGTAGAAAAATGCCGGCATTTTTCATTGATATAGAATGAAAAGCATTTTATAATCTCTGATTTTCCGATCTCTGATTTTATACCCCATTTTGATTCTTGCAAGTAAATCAGACATCTTTAAATCAGACATCATCAAGTTTCTTTGTAACCTTTCTCTTTCAGTGATACTCCATTATGGCATTAAACAATTTTTTTAAAACAAAATAAAAGTGCCATGAATACATTAAAGAGCATCATGAAATGGACAGGAGCTGCAGCAGTGTGCCTTTTGTTCTTTTCCTCAACTGCTTGGTCACAATCCAAGCTCACAGATCCTGAAATTGCATCAGTTGCAGTTACCGCCAATCAGATTGACGTAAACTACGGTAAAATCGCCGTGAAGAAATCTAAAAGCCCGGAAATCAGGAAGTTCGCCGAAACTATGATCAAGGATCATACGGACATTATCAAGCAGGCCGTCGCATTAGCTACCAAGCTGCATGTAACCCCCAAGACGAATGCCACTACCAAGAGCTTACTGGAAGGCGAAAAGAAAACTACCAAATTGCTGAATTCCAAGAAAGGAAAAGCTTTTGACAAAGCTTACATTGACAATGAAGTAGCTTATCATAAAGCAGTCATCAATGCAGTACAAAATGTGCTGATCCCTGATAGCCAAAATCAGGAGCTGAAAGATTTGTTGACGAAAGTAATGCCATTGCTTAATTCGCATTTACAGATGGCAGAAAATACACAGGCCGAAATTCAGGGAAAATAAGCATCAGCGAATAAAAACAAAAACATCTGGCAATCAGCCGGTAAAAAAACATATAAGGAATTTAGTAGTATATCCCTAGTGGTTTGAAACTGACGAGCAATTTAAAGATTAAGGAAAATGAAAAACAAGATAAATAAATGGATCAACGGTATCGCAGTAGCAGGTATCATTACATTAGCTGCTGCAAGTTGCACCAGCCCGGGTGGACAAAGTAATAACCAGGCTGCGCAACCGGGAAAAGATACCGTGTACATTGCCGGTATGAAGTTTAAACCGGCAGAGTTGTGGATCAATCAGTGGGATACAGTAGTTTGGATTAATAATGACATTGTTGCGCATGATGTAACAGAATTTCCTGACAAGACATGGTCATCCGATTCTATTCAGCCCGGACAATCCTGGGAAAAAGATTTTGGTGACAGTGTGGATTATTTTTGCAGCATTCATCCTACAATGCATGGTAAGATAATGATAAGGAAGTGAAGATTGGGGAATATGTGATGAGTTCCTTGTATTTTGGAATCCACCGTCCCGTCATTCCGGCGGGGCGGTTTTTTTTTGAACCATTTTTTTTATACTTTGTAACATGATATGCACTTAATTACTCAAATAAAAGTATATTGTCATGGAATCATCACAAACATTGAATGCAATTACAGATACAGAAGCTATCAGGCGAATCCTGAATGGCGAAACGGGGCTTTATGAAGTGATTGTACGCAGATACAATTCATATTTATACAAGGTTGGAAGGTCTTATGGTTTCAATCATGCAGATACGGAGGACCTCATGCAGGAAGCCTATGTGAACGCTTATATTCATTTAAATGGCTTTGAGAGCCGTTCTTCGTTGAAAACATGGATAGTAAAGATTATGCTCAATCAATGCTATCATAAAAAACAAAAATTCAGCTATCAGAAAGAAATTTCAGTCCAGGACGGCATTGAAGATAAAAGCACGCCTATGTTCAGCAACCACAATACAGATACCGGAAAGACCGTAGCTAACAACGAGCTAAAGCAAGTGCTGGAAGAAGCAGTAAATCACATACCGGAGGATTATCGCATGGTTTTCACGCTTAGAGAGTTAAATGGCATGAGTGTGAATGAAACTGCTGACGCTTTGCATATCAGTGAAAGCAATGTCAAGGTGAGGCTAAACAGGGCAAAAGGAATGCTGAGGAATGAGATCAGGAAAACATATTCTCCGGGTGAAATATTTGAGTTTAACCTGATCTATTGCGATGGAATGGTGGACAGGGTGATGAAAGCGATTGCCGAAATCAGGGAGAACAACTGATTTGATTAATGATGAAAAGATTTCGGATTAGATGATTCCTGTTGTATTTTTGCAGAGAAAAGAATCATGGTAAGTTTTGAAACTTCTTATATCCATATCGTTATTATTTGTACTTTCATTTGAATGTTTCAGTAACATTTATGT
>SCQV01000199.1 GCA_004299085.1 Chitinophagaceae bacterium
AGTCAGTAGTAAGTGGTAAATTGTAAGGAGTAAGGAGTTTTGTTTGTAATCAATAGAAATGATTAATGGTCAATCAATGTCGTTTAGTTAAGGAATTTAGCCACCCCTACCTGCCGGGCAAGCTTCGACTCCGCTCAAGGTGATCTCAACAGTGTCATGGTGAGCGAAGTCGAACCATGACGATTCATTTTTAAAGCTTAACTAAACGGCATTGAATGTTCAATAGTCAATATTCAATGATCAATAAATAATCAAATAATTAAATAGTAGATAGCTATTGAAAAAAGGAGCTTATATAAAACGAAAACATTTGAGGAATTTCTTTCTATTCCTGATTGTGTTGATTGTGATCAACATGCTGGCTTCTAATGTGCACACACGTATAGACCTGACAAGCGATAAGCAATTCACACTTTCTTCTCCAACAAAAAGACTACTTAAAAATCTGGATGGTACTGTAAGGATAAAAGTTTTTTTAAAAGGGAAATTCCCTTCCGGATTCCGGCATTTGTCAGAATCAGTGCAGGAATTATTGGAAGAGTTTCGCCGTTATGGAGGTCATCACATCACGTATGAGTTTGTAAATCCATTGGTGGGTTTGCCGGACAGCACACAGATGAAAGTGAGGGATTCACTCACCGCTATGGGCATCATGCCTTATAATGTGAAAGCGCAGCAAAATATTTCACAAGGAGTCTCTGTTCAATTAATATTTCCCGGCGCATTGGTGGATTATAACGGCCATGAGCTACCGGTGAATTTATTACAACCTCAGCCGGGCTTGGATCCCTTGCAAACTTTAAATCATTCCGAAGCATTGCTCGAATATGATTTTATATATGCTATTCAGCAGCTTTCTATGAAAGAACCACCGGCAGTTGCTTACATGCTGGGCAACGGTGAACCGCTCACTCCGGAGATATATGATGCCCTAAGCATATTACAACAAAATTACCGCTTAGATACGGTAAATTTAGTTACGCGGCCTTATATTTCCTCCCAATACGATGCCATCGTCTTTTTAAAGCCACAAATACCTTTTACTGATTCAGAAAAATTAAAGATTGATCAATACGTCATGCACGGTGGGAAAATTTTATGGGCTTTCAGTCCTGTAAATGCTTCTATGGATAGTCTTCAAAAGCAATCTTCTTTTCTTGCGTACGACAAGGGCCTGAATCTGAATGATCTGTTATTTAACTATGGTGTTCGTATCAATCCGGATTTAGTGCAGGATTTACAATGTTTTTCCATTCCCATTACAGTCGGTAGCATGGGAAATCGCCCACAGATCGAGCGATTACCCTGGCCATTCGATCCCTTACTGATGCCGGAACAAGATAATCCTGTTACAAAAAATATGGATGTTGTGCTGTCACAATTCCCAAGTTCTATTGACACTACTGCTGCAACCGGCATTCGCAAATCCATATTATTAGCAACTTCTCCCTATAGCAGAACGATAGGCACTCCATTTAAAGTATCTTTAGAAAGTGAGAAAATAAAACCCGATCCCACGTTATTTATACAACCACATATTCCAATTGCAGTTTTACTTCAGGGAACTTTCCCTTCCATTTTCCGTGATCGTCTTAATGATGAAATGCTTGCCAAAATACAAATGCAGTTTCATCATCCGTACAAGAATCAAAGCGGTAAAACAAGAATGATCGTTGTTTCAGATGGGAATATGTTTACCAATGCCGTTTCACCACAGGATGGACCTTTGGAAATGGGCATGGATCCTTATACCCGGCAAGTATTTGCCAATCGGGAATTTTTTGAAAATTGCTTAACTTATTTAACAGATACAACCGGAATCATTCAGGCAAGGAATAAAGATTTTAAACTACGCCTGCTGGATAAGAATAAAATTGAGCAGCAAAAAACAACCTGGCAGGTACTTGGTTTTCTAATACCGATTGCATTTGTCTTATTGTTTGCCATTATCTTTCAATTTATAAGACAAAGGAAATTTGCAGAGTAAAGCACCTCTGTGATCTGTGATGTTTGATGTACGATGCACGATCTGTGATTTTTTGATGTACGATTTAATATCACGGACTCTAACCATTACTGTATTTACAGATTCTTTTGCTTTTTGCTACGTTGCATCCTCTTATGAATCAGATAACGAAGAGAAATAAGGATATGATTTATAAAATTATTAACTATGCCATAATGTTTATTAAATATCTGATATCGCTCTTTCCAAGCCAGCTTTTCATTTCTGTGGGAAGTACCACCTGCGCGGAAGTTACATATAATCTCACGCGAATTACAGATTGATTTACACTGTTTCAGACAACGGATCATCCAATCTATATCTGCGCAAACCCGATATTGCAGATCATAAGGTAGAGCCAGTGACCGGCGGATTATAAATGCCTGGTGAGACACCACCATACCCCAACGAAGACTTTTCCATGTAAGATTTTCCGGCACTTTATGCGGCGTTCTTACGGAACGCAATCCTAACTCTTTTCCGCTTTCATTCACGATCATTGCCTCGCCGTATATGACATCTGCCTCATTGCAGGAATTAAACACTTCTTCCATCGTATCGGCAGCATACAAGGTATCGTCTGCATTCAGGAATAAAACATAATCTCCTGTTGCCAATGATAGTCCCTTGTTCATGGCATCATATAAGCCGTCGTCTTTTTCTGAAATTACTTTAGTAATACGTCCTTGATACTTCTCAATAATTTTAAGCGTACCATCAGTCGAGGCACCATCCACAATAAGATATTCAATCCCTCTTAAAGATTGATCAATTACGCTCAGTATGGTTTTTTCAATAGAATTTTCTGCGTTATAGCAAACGGTAATAATACTGATTGGAGCGGTATTCATGATGTTCTAATAGCTTAAGGGAGACATGGAGGTATGTCTCAACCTCACTATTAATACGGCATCCTTCATTACTTTGTAGGAGATACGGTAATGATACAAAACAAATGCTCTGTAGCGGCCTCTGTTATTTATTTTGTATTTATCTAAAGGGTAGATTTCAGGGAATGCTGCAAGTGTTTCAGTTCTGGAGATAAGTTTATCCTTCACTTTTTCAGCATTTTGAGACGAGTCTAATTTAATATAATCATAAGCCAGTTGTAATTCAGACTGTGCTCTTTTACTCCAACGGACTATCATGGCCGCATTTTCCTTTTTAATTCCTCAACAGTAAAGGATTCTCCTCTTTTATACTCTTCCTCTGCTTCTGCTATCTCCTGATTATATTCTTTAATCGTCTGCCTTTTAGCTCCAGGAGGTGCAGGAATGTCCAGGTCTTCCTCCTCAGAATATTCATACTCAAGGCTTTCAAGGAAGGCAAGTAGGACCCTTTCTTCCCGTTCATTATGAGGTAATACTATAATAGGCATAATCTCTAAATTTTATAGCCTAAAATTAAACAAAATAATGGGAATAGAGATAAATTCACTAAAATTTATTCATTATTTCAATCACGCGGTAAATATCATTCTCTGTATGGCCGAATGAGCAAGGCAGGCTGAGTGTAGTTCGATGGATTTCTTCAGAAACAGGATAGCTCTTATCATCCAAAATACCCTTCATCGCCTTTTGTTGGTGCGGAGGAACCGGATAATGAATCTCCGTTTTGATATCATGTTCCAATAAATACTTTTTCAGTTCATCTCTTTTAGGATGACGAATATTGAAAATATGATAAACATCAAAATAATCCTGATCTACCACCGGCTTAATAAAATCATCTTTCAGATTTTCAAAATACAACTTTGCAAGCATTCGCTTATGTTCATTAATCTCATCCAAATGTCGAAGCTTGAAGGATAAAATAGCTGCCTGTATTTCATCCAGTCGTGAATTATATCCGACCAGATCATTATAATATTTTCTCTGAGACCCATAATTCCGAAGGCAGGAAATAATCTTTGCCAAATCCTCATTATCTGTAAGAACGGCTCCGGCATCGCCCAGAGCTCCTAAATTCTTAGTAGGATAAAAGCTGAAAGCACCCAAATCTCCGAAGGCACCGGAATATTTCCCTTTAAACTTTGCACCGTGAGATTGCGCACAATCTTCAATCAGTTTCAGATGATGTTTTCGACAGATGTCACCAATCTTGTCCATTTCACAACATTTACCATACAAATGCACCACCATCACGGCGCCTGTATTCGATGTAATATTTTTCTCAATTTCCTCCGGATTGATATTATAGGTTGTAATATCGGGCTCAGCCATCACAGGCTTACAGCCCGCATCCAAGACCGCGAGAATAGTGGCTATATAAGTATTAGATGGTACAATCACTTCTGTTCCCGGCTTAAAATTAAATGCCTTTAAGGATAACAAAAGTGCCTCCAGTCCATTCGCCAAACCAATACAATAGCTCGTATGGTTGTATGCCGCAAAGGCCTTCTCGAATTCTTTTACCTTTTCTCCCAGAATATACCATCCGCTTTCTATTGTGGATATGGTAATTTCTTTAAGTTCTTCAAAAAAAAGTTCATTTGAAGCCCGAAGGTTTTCGTATTCAATCATTACTTTATCAATTATAGGGTTCATAAATATAATCGGCAGGATCAAAATGGGTGGATGCCATCACTAACAATACGGCGTCAGGAGAAAAGTGATGCATCGTATGCCAATCCCTCGTTTCCAAAATCAAACATTTATTCGGGTGATCCAATAAAAAATCCTCCTTGGCTATGCCGTCATTATTGGATACGATGCAACTTCCATGCAGGCAAATCGCGGCCTGAAGGGTTGTTTTGTGGCGATGCCCCCCACGGGTGGAGTTATCAACTCCATAAATATAAAAAATCCTTTTTATCTCAAACGGAACAATTTCTTTCTCGATTACCGTCAGGTTACCTCTGTTATCGCTACGGGTTGTAAGGTTGATTATATATGCCATCTTCAATACTCTTTAAGAAAATCATTTATAGAATAAATATGATACACTGATTTCAGTTTCCTGAGCGTACTCACGAGGAAATGTTTTAACCCGCGGGGTAACGGAGCTTTACCGTTGGCATTAATCTGCTTGTCCATAGCTTTCAATGATTTTGCACTATCCATTAATTTTTGGATATATGGTTTATAAATCAGGGAGCGCGTTTGCCTGCTTAGTTCCCTTCTTCCAAGTTCCACAAAATCGCCATCATAGAACCGGACATAATGAAAATGATAGAACACCAATGGAAACTCTTTTCCTGAAATAATTTCTTTTCCCCATAACTCCTCTCCGCTCTCAAAAAAAACATACTGCTGTACATTCCATGCTGCTACTCCCCCTCCCAAATTTTGCAACACCCCTACTTTTTCAAACCTGGTTGTCCAATCATCTAAATATTTTTGATCGCCAAACTTCCCATCTTCATGCCTTGCATAACACCATTC
>SCQV01000200.1 GCA_004299085.1 Chitinophagaceae bacterium
TGAAAGTAAAACAATATAAAAATACAGGAATACAGCAGGAAGAACAGCGGATACAGAAAGGGAATAGTTCAGGAACGGGAACACCGAAATAGCTCTGAAGATTGAACATTAAACATTGGACATTAATAGCGCATTTCCTGATGTCTGATTTAATCTATGATCTTCGATTTAAGATGTAAGATCTGTGCTGAACGATTTTTTGATGTCTGATTTAATCTATGATCTATGATTTAAGATGTAAGATCTGTGCTGAATAATTTTATGATATCTGATTTCCTGATGTCCGATTTAATCTATGATCTTCGATGTAAGATGTAAGATCTGTGCTGAATAATTTTATGATATCTGATTTCCTGATGTCTGATTTAATCTATGATCTTCGATGTAAGATGTAAGATCTGTGCTGAATAATTTTATGCTATCTGATTTCCTGATGTCTGATTTAATCTATGATCTTTGATGTAAGATGTAAGATCTGTGTTGAATAATTTTATGCTATCTGATTTCCTGATGTCTGATTTGATCGTATGATCTTCGATTTAAGATGTAAGATCTGTGTTGAACGATTTTTTGATGTCTGATTTCCTGATGTCTGATTTCCTGATGTCTGATTTAATCTATGATCTTTGATGTAAGATGTAAGATCTGTGCTGAACGATTTTTTGATGTCTGATTTCCTGATGTCTGATTTAATCTATGATCTTTGATTTAAGATGTAAGATCTATGCTGAATAATTTTATGATATCTGATTTCCCGATGTCTGATTTAATCTATGATCTTTGATGTAAGATGTAAGATCTGTGCTGAACGATTTTTTGATGTCTGATTTCTGCTCTGATTAATTAAAGGACATCTCTAAAAACCACCTTTGCTTTGTACCTTTTGTGCATTCTCTCGTCTGGGCCGAGACAGGTTTGTGAGCTTTGTGGTAAAAAAATATCAAAAAATAAGGTTTTTAGAGATGCCCTTGAGTTAATGACATTGATGAAATCAGCATAAATAAATGTAATCTATTGCCTACTTAAAAATAAGTATGTATTTTACCGCTTCAATATACAAATCCATCTTATGCAACGCAGAGACTTTATACGTAATTCAGTGGTGGCTGGCGCCGGAATGTCAACCATGCCTGCCTATTTAAAAGCGTTTCCTTCCGAGCGGCCTGTGGTAGTGGCTGTGATCGGAACCAATGGCAGAGGGCTTGCCCATATTGAAGCGTATGCCAAAATCCCCAACGTTGAGATCGCATATATCTGCGATGTAGAGCAACATGCTTTAGCGAAAGGAATAAACCTTACTAAGCAACTGACAGGGAAAACGCCCAAAGGCATTCAGGACTTCAGGACTATTCTGGGAAATAAAGATTTGGATGCTGTTTCCATTGCCACACCCGATCATTGGCATACACCTGCAGCTATCCTTGCCTGTGCTGCCGGTAAGCATGTATATGTGGAAAAGCCTTGTGGACATAATCCCGCGGAAGGTGAAATGCTGATAGCTGCAGCCAAAAAATATAACCGTTTGGTACAGATGGGAAATCAGCGCCGTTCATGGCCACATATTATAGAAGCTATGGATCTGATCCATCAAGGTATTATCGGCGATGTTTATTTCGGTAAAGGCTGGTATGCCAATAACAGAGGCAGCATTGGCCGCGGCAAGCCCGTTTCCGTTCCGTCTCATCTGGACTGGGAGTTATGGCAGGGGCCCGCTCCGCGCCGTGAATATCGTGATAATCTGGTTCCCTACAACTGGCACTGGTTCTGGAACTGGGGTACCGGTGAAGCTTGCAACAACGGAACTCATGAGATAGATTGTATGCGGTGGGCGCTGAATGCCGGATATCCGACAAAAGTTACGTCTGCCGGCGGCCGTTATGCCTTCCAGGATGACTGGCAAACTACGGATACCCAAGTCACAGCCTATGAGTTCGGGAAAGACAAGGCCATTACCTGGGAAAGCAGAAGTTGTAATCAATATCCGGTGGAAGGGGCAGGCAGAGGATTCATTATTTATGGAAAGAAAGGAACACTCGTCAATCTCGGTGGTGATGATTATAAGATTTTTGATAAGGACAATAAACTGATAAAATCCAATGAAGATAAAACTCAGAGCAATACGCTGAACACTTTGGGACCCGGCGCCTCATTAGATGCTTATCATTTTTTAAATTTTATTAATGCAATCCGTCATGGAGAAAAATTACATTCTCCCATCACTGAAGGGCACCCATCCGTTTTACTTTGCCATCTCGGGAATATTGCCCAACGCACCGGACATACGCTGCATTGTGACGAGACTAACGGCGGCAAGATTCTACATGACGAAGAAGCTGCCGCTTTATGGGACCGGAAGTATGAAAACGGATGGAAACCCGCAATATAATTACAAGACTTTGATTTTAATATCCCTGAAAGAAACCTCGCTACCATGATCCTGTAACAGGATGTGCCCTTCTTTCCAGAGGCCGAAATTTTTCCAATGTTTGTATTTACTAATAGCGATCAGATCCAGGAACTCTTTGGAACCTTTCTGATATTCCAGCATTTTATATCCATTCAGCCAATGTTCAACATGCCCGTCGCGATAAACAATAATTCTTCCATGATTCCATTCTCCTATTTTATGCATGGCGGCCGGAATATTTTTTCGCGGGATTAAATCATAGAGTGAAGACAACGTCCGGTCTCCGTTTCGTCCCAGTTTGGCATCCGGATGATTGGCATCGTCGAGGATCTGGTATTCTAACCCAATGCCTGACATGCCTTTGGCATCATACGATTCTTTTACAAAATATTTTACACCACTGTTGGCGCCTTTGGTAAACTTAAAGGCAAATTGCAATTCAAATGCCCCATATTCTTTATCAGTAATGATATCCCCTCCCGAGCCTTCCTGTTCTCCATTGGAAGCATGGATGGTAAGGATTCCGTCTCCTATTGTCCAGCCCTCATCAGGGAATGATTTTTTATTGATCCCCCTCCAACCATTTTTTGTTTTCCCATCCCATAACAGGGCAATTCCCTGGTATTTTTCCTGCGCTGAAAGCGTGTTAGGGATCAGGTTTACTACATACGTATTATCAAAAGGGCGGGCATGCAAGTTTTTCGTCTGAATACGGATGTTCCGGAAGAATATATGTTCGCCGGCCTTGGATGGATCATTACCAATGCTATGAACCTGCAGGGCGATAAAGCCTCGTGGTGTCATAGTATCCACCAGGCTCGCGGCAGGAACTCCATTCACCCAAGTGCGAATCGTGTTGCCAATACATTCAATATGATAATGGTTCCATTGGCCTTGTTTAAATGCTTTTTGCGCAGCCGGATGATAAGTAAGCGGATATAACCATCCTCGTCTTGCTTCGTCATAAATACCCCCGCTCCATGCACGGGCAGAAGGATCTATTTCCACCTGGTAACCATGCACCCGCCCGTTTTCATACTCCGGTGTACTCTCACTCCTGACCTGAATACCCGAATTCATATCGCTGTCCACCTTAAAGTCCACTTCCAAAATAAAATCACCGTAGGTTTTATCGGTAGCTAAAAATGAATTAGGCGTATTAATAACCGTGGAACCTACGATTTCTCCATTTTTTACAGTATAATCGGCATGGCCGTTCAGTTGATGCCACCCCTCTAAGTTTTTACCATTAAAAAGAGATTCCCAATGGCCGGAAGAAGGCTGCCCAACGGCCATCTCTGTCATACTTAATACCAGTAGACTGATAAAAATTACATGTTTCATAAAAGGTGTATTCATATTATTTTTTGCCAAAATAGAAAAGAAAACAGAATTTTCAAATAAAGGTCTTTATAAATACGGTAAAATCATAGTAACATGTAATTTTTCCTATTACGAAGATGGTTTATTTCTCTTCTTTAATTACCTTTGCAGCCGTTTTAAGCTTTTTTCAGGATAAAACATATAAATTAGTTAATAATAAATTACTTAGCCCTTTTTTACTATGCCAGGCCAGCTTAAGGAAGTCCGCAACCGAATTCGCTCCGTACAGTCTATTCAGCAAATCACCAAAGCCATGAAAATGGTCAGCGCTGCTAAATTACGCCGGGCGCAGGATGCCATTTTACAAATGCGGCCTTATGCTCAAAAGCTACAGGAAATGCTTCAGAACATTGTCAGCAACAGCACCGGTGATTCGGATATGTCTTTAGCTGATCAAAGGCCGGCAGAAAAAGTATTGCTCATTGTAATCACTTCTGATCGCGGACTTTGCGGTGCATACAATATGAACCTGATAAAACTGGCCAAACAGACTATCCGGGAAAAATACCAGGACCAGTTTAATAAAGGGAATGTGACTATGATGCCCATCGGGAAAAAGGGATATGACCATTTTACCCGCCATAATTTCAAGGTAAATAAAGGATATCGTGATTTATTCCTGAATCTTTCTTTTGAAGACGTGCAAAAGGCATCCGCAGAAGTCATGAAGGATTTTCTGGACAAACAATATGATGTAGTCGAGATTATTTACAGTCAATTTAAAAATGCGGTAACACAGATATTTCAGGTGGAGCGCTTTTTGCCTATTCCAAAAATCACTCCGGAGCCGCAGGTTGCGGGCAGTCATCATTCCGATGAAAAAAAGCTGAAGGCTGATTTTATTTTTGAGCCCGATGAGATTACCCTGATTACCGAACTGATGCCCAAAATACTCAACACACAATTTTTTAAAGCCATGCTGGATGCTAACGCCTCAGAACATGGCGCCAGAATGAGCTCTATGGATAAAGCCTCCGATAATGCAGACGAATTGCTGCGCTCCTACCGTATTTCTTACAACAGGGCAAGACAGGCAGCCATTACCACCGAGCTTACGGAAATCGTGAGCGGCGCTGCCGCATTGGAAGGATAAGCCCACTCTGAAAAGTCCCCCCACTCTTGTCTTACAAGTCTTTGCAAAACTTAGCATGATTATTCGTAATCGTGCAAGGCAAAAAATGGAACCTGCTTGCCTGCGGCAAGCCTGCGTACTATTGTCATTACTTGTATAAGAGCCGATAGTCAATAAACTTAGTGAATAGTGGCAAAAGGGACGAAATTTACTTTTCATCGTGGACTTAAGAATAATACTTTCCACAAATAATCCACAATAAATCAGGCCAAATTGCGTAAGGCAAGTGTGAAGCATCCTTTTAGCTTACCTTTGGAATATGGAAATAGCTCAAATCATTCCGCATGTTGAAGCACTCATTTTCGCTTCTGATCACCCGCTGCCGGAAATTGAAATTGTAGATTTACTGAATCATTCACAAGGCTTTCTGGAAGATATTGCCACACTGGACCAAGTACAATCTGCGATAGAAGCCGTTCGCGAAAAATACAATTCCGAATTTTACTCCTTTGAAATCCGGCAAAGCGGTGGCGGGTTTCAGTTTCTGACCAAACCGGCTTATTATCCAACCGTGGCGCAGCTCAATGGCGATAAATATTTGAAAAAATTATCGGTAGCTGCGATGGAAACTCTCGCCATCATTGCCTACAAGCAGCCGGTTACCAAAGGAGATATTGAAGCTATCCGCGGAGTCAATTCTGACTATAGCATCCAAAAGCTGCTGGAAAAAGAACTGATTGTAATTTCAGGAAGAAAAGAAGAATTACCCGGAAAACCTCTGGTATATAGTACATCCAAATCATTCATGGATTATTTCGGCATCAACAAACCGCAGGACCTTCCACAGATAAAGGAAGTGCTGCTGGAAGAATTGCCGCATACCATCGTGATGCAGGAGGCAAACAAGGAGTCGAATGGACATCTTCATGAAAATGAAACCGGTTCTGATGAAGAAGAAGCTTCCGGATATTTTGCAGTATCAGAAACCGGAGAGCTATTGGTAAAAAATAAAGAAACAAATCCCGGAGATACTATTCACAAGGACAGGGACAACACCGGGGATCCGGATAACGCACCGGAAGAAAAGGATATGGAGGATTAGGCAGGGAAATTGAATATCCTTCCAAAGGTTGACAGATTAAAATAAGAGTCCACTCCGAGAAGTCTAAACTCGCCACAAAGACACGAGGACACAAAGAAGCTACCAAGTGTAGCTAATTGTTTTACAAGGCTTTGTAAAACTTAGTGACTTTGTGCCTTTGTGGCAAAATGGATAAAAATTACATTTCATAGTGGACTCAAATAATCGGGTTGTTTACAAAATATAATTCAATAATTCTTTTATTGAGTGAACGATTGCAAGAAGGACATGATGGATACCATGGAATTACATTAAACAAACAATCCCCATTCATCTTCGTATTCGTCTTTTACAAAAGTGGAAATCCAATGTTTGAACAATTCTCTGAATGTATCAATCTCCACTCTGATTGCCATTGCATATTTTTCTTCGATTAGTCCCTCCACCATGAAACTCAGTAAAGAAGAGGCTACCGACTGTGCATTTTTGCGAATGATGGCTGCATTTTCCATTCTAAGAACATATATATTCCCTGCTTCGGA
>SCQV01000201.1 GCA_004299085.1 Chitinophagaceae bacterium
GTATGATCTGTGATGTATGATCTGTGACGTATGATCTATGAAGTATGATCTGTGACGTATGATCTGTAATGTATGATTTATCGTCTTCTAATATATAGAATGTGAAAACTAAAATACTAAACGAGAGCCCAAACCATAAAACAATAAAGCAAATTTTCATCCCTTTTACCTTTAAACTTTTATCCTTTATCTTTTAACACATGTCTAACGATAGTAAGTCCATCAAAGTTTTTGCACCGGCGACGGTCGCTAATGTAGTTTGTGGCTTTGATGTGTTGGGTTTTGCAGTCAATACGCCGGGCGATGAAGTGATAGCTCGTTTTACGGACAAAAAAAATGTTACGCTTAAGGCTATTCATGGAGATGAGGGAGTGCTTCCTCTTGATCCCGAGAAAAATACGGTAAGCGCAGTGGTAATTAATTATCTGAAAAGAATAGGAGAAGAAAACCGGGGAGTGGAAATAGAGCTATTTAAAAAAATGCCGGTAGGAAGCGGGATGGGTTCCAGCGCTGCCAGTACAGTAGCAGGATTATTCGCGATTAATACCTTGTACGAAAACAGGCTTGATTACAAGGATCTACTACTATTGGCAATGGAAGGAGAAAGGCTGGCCTGCGGTCAGGGACACGCCGATAATGTTTCCCCCGCAATGCTGGGTGGATTTGTTTTAATAAGGAGCCATCATCCGTTGGATGTAATTAAATTATCTGTACCTAAACAATTGGTTTGTTCCCTGATTCATCCGCATATTGAAGTGCAGACAAGAGAAGCCAGAAAAATTATCAGGAAACAAATCCCGCTAAAAGATGCAGTGGTGCAATGGGGGAATATTGCAGGATTTATCAGTGGTTTATACAGGGAAGATTATGATTTGATAGGCCGTTCCATGCAGGATATTATTATTGAACCGGTGAGGTCTATTTTAATTCCGGATTTCTATTCATTAAAACAAAAGGCGTTAGATTCGGGTGCGATTGGATTCGGCATTTCGGGTTCAGGGCCTGCGGTATTCGCTTTAAGCAGGGATGAACAAACGGCTAAAAAAATAACAAAAGTTATTCAACAACATTTTCAGAGCCAGGATATTGATTCAGATAGTTATGTTTCATTAATTAATGAAGAAGGCCCAAAGGTGATTTGAGGTTTTTAGTTTGAGGTCTTGAATCTAATGTTCAATATTCACGTTTAAGCCCATTACAATGATCCTATTTACTGACTGAGAATTTACCATTTCCTTTTTCCTCAATAATGATTTATGAAGTTTTATAGTACAAATAATAAGAACAGTAAGGTATCGCTTGAACAAGCTATCTTCCACAGCTTGCCGGAGGATAATGGATTATATATGCCTGAATTTATTCCGAAATGCGATAACATATTTATTAATTCATTAGGAACCTTATCCTTTCAGGAGATTGCTTATGAAATCAGCAAACGATTACTTCACGATGAAATAGAGGATGAAATACTTAAGAATATAGTTGATGATGCGGTTAATTTTCCCGCGCCGGTGATAGCCCTGGAAAAGAATGCGTATGTGCTTGAATTATTTCATGGGCCATCTATGGCATTTAAAGATTTTGGCGCCCGCTTTATGGGCCGTTTAATGGCTTATTTCTTAAAGAACAAAAAAAAGAAATTAAACATTTTAGTCGCCACCTCCGGCGATACGGGAGGAGCGGTGGCGATGGGATTTTATGATGTACCCGACATTCGGGTCACGATTTTGTATCCTTCAGGAAAAGTAAGTCCGGTTCAGGAAAAGCAACTAACTACTTTAGGTAAAAACATCACTGCGCTGGAAGTTGACGGAACATTTGATGATTGCCAGCGCCTGGTAAAACAAGCCTTTTTAGACAAAGAATTGAATGAGCAGTTAAATTTATCCTCTGCTAATTCAATCAATATTTCCCGGTTGATACCACAGACGTTTTATTACTTTAATGCGGTGGCTCAGCTTCGGGCCAAGAGCGATGAACGGCCTGTAATTTTTTCTGTGCCAAGCGGCAACTTTGGAAATCTCACTGCCGGGCTGATTGCTCAACGCATGGGTTTGCCGGTTTCTCATTTTGTGGCTTCCACCAATATCAACGATGAAGTGCCACAATACCTTCAATCCGGAAAATTTATAGCTTATCCTTCCAAACATACACTTTCCAATGCAATGGATGTGGGTAATCCGAGTAATTTTTCCCGCATGCTGGATTTGTTTGATCGGGACGCAGATAAAATGAGCGCGTTGATTTCAGGTTATAGCTTTGATGATAAAGAGACGTTATCTGCTATCAGGGAGATGTTTGATCAAAACAATTACATTTTATGTCCTCATACGGCCATTGCTTATCTGGGATTAAAAGAATATTTAAAAGAATATCCGGGGCAGAATGCAGCAGGAGTATTTCTGTCAACAGCTCATCCATGTAAGTTTCCGGATGTGTATGATGAGGATATAAAAAAACAAATTGTTTATCCTTCGCAAGCAGGAGAGCTTAGTGATAAAAAGAAAAGCGCTGTTTTAATGGACAACGATTTTGGGAAGCTGAAAAGTTTTCTAATGAATTAGAGTTATCCTTATCCTTTTCAAATAGTATGTTTGCAAAAACTTTTATACAATGGATCTAAAAGAAATAATTCTACAAGCCTGGAACGACAGTGCATTATTGTCTGATAAAAGATATACGGATGCAGTACATGGCGTGATGGAAGAACTGGACAAAGGCCGTTTACGTGTAGCTTCTCCCGCAGAAAATGGCTGGCAGATGAATGAATGGATAAAGCAAGCCATTCTGCTTTATTTCGCTATTCAGCAAATGGAGACTTATTCACTCCCCCCATTTGAGTTTTATGATAAAATGAAGTTGAAAAGCAATTATAAAGAATTAGGCGTTCGTGCGGTTCCACATGCGGTCGCACGTTATGGCGCCTATCTTGCAAAAAACGTAGTATTGATGCCTTCTTACGTCAATATCGGCGCTTATGTGGATGAAGGAACGATGGTGGATACCTGGGCAACAGTCGGTTCATGCGCACAAATTGGTAAGCTCGTTCATTTAAGTGGCGGCGTCGGGATAGGCGGTGTCCTTGAACCATTGCAAGCATCCCCGGTCATTATTGAAGATGGATGTTTCATAGGCTCGCGCTGCATTGTCGTAGAAGGAGTCCGTATTGAAAAAGAAGCGGTTTTAGGCGCGAATGTAGTGCTTACTC
>SCQV01000202.1 GCA_004299085.1 Chitinophagaceae bacterium
TTAAGATTTTTGATCTATGATCATCCTATCTTCTCAAATCAAAAGTCTGCAATCTTTCATTTAACCTCCAGAATTATATCTTGATTTACGAATGACGATTAACGATTTAAGATTTTTGATTTTTTCTTTACTCCTGATGCGGTGCAGGCAGTGTAATCCAGTTATGTCCATCCCTGGCTATCAGGGCCTCTGCATCTTCCGGACCCCAGGAGCCCGGACTATAGTTTGGAAAATCTACAGGTGTACGCGTTCCCCATACATGCAATATGGGTTCAATCACTTTCCAGGCAGCTTCTACCTGGTCGGCGCGCATGAATAAGGTAGCATCACCTTCCATCACATCTAATAATAAGGTTTCATAAGCTTCCGGTGAATGATCGTGATAAGCCTCTTCATAATTAAAGATCATATCTACAGGGCTTAATATCATTCCCTGGCCCGGACGTTTTGCCTGAAAGCGAATGCGTATATCCATCTCCGGTTGTATGCTGATAGTGAGCCTGTTCGGACGCCAGCTTTCCGCCGCCTCTGACGGAAATGCATAATGGGGCGCCGGACGGAACTGTAAGGTGATGATGGTGCTCTTTTCATTCAGGCATTTGCCCGTGCGCACATAAAAAGGAACTCCCTGCCATCTCCAGTTATCAATATAAAATTTTACTGCCGCAAAAGTCTCAACCGGAGAATTGGGATCTACATTTTTTTCCTGGCGATATCCGGGCACTTTCTCTCCTTTTATCCAGCCGGGCCCATATTGTCCGCGAACTGCAAAATCTTGTATTTCTTCTACTGGAATAGGCCGGATAGCATTCAACACATCCACTTTTTTGTTCCTGATCTCATCATCATTGAAAGAGACAGGCGCTTCCATCGCGATCATGCACAATAATTGCAAAATATGATTTTGTACCATGTCACGCAAGGCGCCGGCAGTTTCGTAATACCCCCCCCTTCCTTCCACACCGACCGTCTCCGCTGCGGTGATTTGCACATGATCTATATAACTTCTGTTCCAGATAGGCTCGAATAAAGCATTGGCGAAACGTAATGCCAGGATATTCTGCACGGTTTCTTTCCCCAGATAATGATCTATACGGTAAATCTGTTTCTCATCAAAAGTTTGGGTAAGCAGTGCATTCAGGTCATGGGCACTTTTGAAATCATGCCCGAACGGTTTTTCTATCACAATGCGGGAACATTTGGTATCAGCGCAGATATTCAGCTTCCCTAAATGTTTGGTAATAATCGGCACAAGTTGCGGAGCAACAGCCAGGTAAAATATTACATTCGGATGGCCGCCCCATTCCTTTTCATGTTTCTTGACGGAAGCAGCAATTTTTTCATAAGCTGCTTCTTCTCCTGCATCCATCTGTATATAGGAAATACTATCGGAGAATTTTTTCCAATCTTCTTTTTTTACCTCTTTACGCCTTGAAAAATTCTTCACTCCTTCTAAAAGATGCGCTTTATATTTTTCTGCAGATATTTCCGTACGGGCTAAACCCATGATGGAAAAGCGCTCCGGCATCCAGTCATCAAGGTATAAATTAAATAAGGCAGGCGTCAGTTTTCTGTAATTCAGATCTCCGCTTCCACCAAAGATAAAAATCAGGGTAGGGGCTGGACGATTGTTTTGAGTGATGGCCATTTTGAGTTTGTTTGATTATTGAATATTGAACGTTGATTATTGCTTGAACGGCTTCTTTGGAGAATGTTGATTATTGAGCATTGAACTTGGAATATTGATCATTGACAATTAATTATTGATTATTTTGATTATCGAATATTGAGCAATAATGATAAACTATTTACAATATCACGACTCCGTAAGCACCGTGTTTTAAATTACTTTACTTTTATTATTTACTTATTAAATTAAATACCGCTCCTGATATTTATTCGAAATTACTCATTACCACTTACCATCTACACCTTACTGCTTACTGCCCCTGCCTCCTTCTACCTACTCACTCTCCTTCCATTCCGTGTGAAAAATTCCCGGTTCATCAATACGCTGGTAAGTATGGGAACCAAAATAATCACGCTGTGCCTGCAACAGATTAACGGGCAGATGTTTCCGGCGATAGGCATCAAAATAATTCAACGAAGCCGATAATCCGGGAACAGGATATCCTGCATTGACGGACGTGGCTATCACTAAACGAGTCTGTTTCACATTATTTTGTAATTCTTTTGCTACAAAATCACTCAACAAAATATTGGGCAGCGTTTTGTCCTGAGTATAAATATCATAAAATTTATCCAATAAAACGGAACGGATAATGCACCCTCCTCTCCATATTCGTACCACTTCGGAAAGAGGTATTTCCATATCTAAGGCAGCAGATCCTTTTTGAATCATTCCCAGACCCTGTGCATAGCAATTAATCACCGCAAAATAGAGTGCATCATGCAACTGGGAAATAAACTCATCCCTGTCTATAGAAAGCGTTTGATGAGGATCGCCATAAATACTTTCTGCTTTTGTCCTTTCTTCTTTATAAACAGACAGATCCCGCATGGAGACAGCAATATCAATACATGGAATGGGATAATGAAGGCTCATGGCATCCTGTGAAGTCCACATGCCGGTACCTTTGGCGCCTGCTTCATCTAAAATCATATCCACCAGGCGATTGTTTGTTTTGTCGTCCTGCTGCATAAAAATATCACGGGTAATTTCAATCAGATAAGACTGCAGATTCCCTTCATTCCATTGCTTAAATATATCGTGCAGTTGATCATTATTCAGCCCTAATCCCTGATGCATCAACAGATAGGTTTCGCCGATCAGTTGCATAATCGCATATTCAATCCCGTTATGTACCATCTTTACATAATGGCCGGCTGCATCTTTTCCCAGATAGGCTACACAAGGGCTTCCCTTCACTTTGGCAGACACAGCTTCCAGCATAGGTTGTACGGTTTCCCATGCCTCCATATCGCCGCCAGGCATAATGCTCGGGCCAAAACGTGCCCCTTTCTCTCCGCCCGAAACGCCCATTCCCATAAAATGAAACCCTTTGTCTTTCAAATAATGAATACGCTTTATGGTATCTGTATAATGTGAATTGCCTCCGTCAATCAGGATATCTCCCTTATCCAGCATCGGTAAAAATTCTTCTATAACCGAGTCAACGGGCTTGCCTGCCGGGACCAGCATCATAATGCATCGCGGTTTTTTTAAAGCGCCGATGAAGTCTTTTGCATTGGTTACCCCTTTCACCGTCGTACCGGCTGTAGCCTCTTTTTCCAACGATAATGCTTTCTGGTTGTCTTTATCTAAACCAACAACTGAAAAACCATGATCAGCCATGTTAAGCAAGAAATTTCGCCCCATTACGCCCAGCCCGATCATGCCAAAATCAAAATGAGAATCACTCATGAAATTAATTTTTTGAAGATAATGAAATGTTGTGCCATAAAGGTAGATATTTTGCAGAAAGTTTAAGATATAAGATTACGTTAATCTTCCTATATACAACTGAAACCTGCAATAGTTCACTGATTTTTATAAATGATAATTGTAGTGAAGATCATGTTGAAGCTGTTCCGGAGACATAAAATGTATAGTCTGCAGTCCAACAGTTTCAGCCCCATGAATGTTCCGCAGATTATCATCAATAAATAAGGTATTGGCTGGTGAAAGATGATAACGGCCAAGTATCAGTTGATAGAATTCCGGGAAAGGCTTTCTCATTTTTTCTTTTCCTGAAACAACAACGCCGTCAAACCATTGAAAAAATACATACTTCTTCATGGCTATCGGAATGGTTTCGTCCGACCAGTTCGTTAAAGCATAAAGAGAAAGATGATCCTTTTGTTTCAGATCGTGGAGTATAGCCACCGACTTATCTATCACACCCCCAATCATTTCTTCCCACCTGTCATAATAGGCACGGATTTCTTTTTCATAATCGGGAAATTCTTTTACTAATAATGCCGTTCCGTCTGCCAGAGATCGTCCTCCGTCTTGTTCTTCATTCCATTCGGAGGTACATACCGAAGAAAGGAAGTACTCCATTTTCTCTTCGGAATCAAATATTTTACGGTAAAGATATCTGGGGTTCCAGTCTATTAAAACGCCTCCCAGATCGAAGATGATAGCGGTAATTTTTTCTTTCATAAGAAATATTGATCGTCATTATTTTATTTGAAAAATAAGTTGATAAGGTTTTAGCGAATAGATAATTTCCGCCACTAAGGTACTGAGGCAAAATCAATTTCCATAAATCTGTTTTACCCTTATCTTCTTTATTACCTGTATTAAAAAGTTAATTACCGCATCACAAAAAAATTAATAATTTTCACGATCTCAAAAATATAATTTAGCCTTACCTGTTATCTAAAAACTTTTATTCTTTTTTTTAAATTATTATTCCGCCCAACTCATCACATAATTGGGATCTTCTATCTCTATAGCAGTTTCCGTCAGTTGCAACGGATGAAAGGTATCCACCATCACGGCTAATTCATTGGTGGCTTCAGCGCCAATACTTTTTTCTACCGCTCCCGGATGCGGCCCATGCGGGATTCCTCCCGGGTGCAACGTGATCTGTCCTCTATTCACATGCTTGCGGCTCATAAAATCTCCATCCACATAATACAACATTTCATCACTGTCAATATTGCTGTGATTATAAGGTGCCGGAATGCTTTGCGGATGATAATCAAATTTACGGGGGCAAAAAGAACATACTACATAATTATTGCCTTCAAAAGTCAAATGCACCGGCGGCGGTTGATGCACCCTGCCGGTTATAGGCTCAAAATCATGAATGGAAAAGGCAAATGGATAGCAGCATCCGTCCCATCCAACCACATCAAAAGGATGATATTCGTAATGGATAGGATAAATCCTTCCCTGTTTCTTAACTAATATCTTAAAATCTCCTTTTTCATCTATGGTTTGCAGGTCCTGTGGCGGACGCAAGTCCCTTTCGCAGTAAGGAGAATTTTCAAGCAGTTGCCCATAAGGGCTTAAATATTTTTTTGGAAAATGAATGGGGCTATGTGATTCCAACATCCAAAGCCGGTTCTTCTCATCATTAAATTCAACTTGATAAATGCATCCACGCGGGATAATTAAATAATCTCCGTATCCAAACAGGAGATCACCATACTGTGTTTTTAGTTTACCGCTGCCTTCATGAATAAAAAGCAATTCATCAGCATCCACATTTTTATAAAAATAATCCTTCATGGATTGTTGTGGTGCAGCTAAAGATATTTGCACATCGTTGTTTACTAATACCGGCTTCCGGCTTTTCAGATAATCTTGTTCCGGTTGAATTCTAAAGCCCTCAAAGCTGCGATGGCGGAGCATTTTTCCTTCAGCTATTTTAGGTGAAACATCATAAGATTCTTCCACTTTGATTATTTCAGTCGGTGGATGTGTGTGATACAGAAGCGAGGAATTGCTGGAAAATCCTTCTGTCGAAAACAATTGCTCAGCATATAAAGTGCCGTCCGGTTTTCTAAACTGGGTATGCCGCTTGTGCGGAATCTTACCCAGCGTAAAATAATAAGCCATAGTAAAAATGTGTTTTGGTGTAATTATAACTTCTAAAATTACGAAAAGTTTTAAAATGAAAGCCTGTTGAATAAATAATCCCCTTATTCTGAAATCAGGATTTATCATCATTCAAAAGATTTTTTAATCAGCCTTTGATTGATAGAATCCATCTGATAGAGCAACTTTAACTAAATGCTAACAGATTAAATATTTTCCGCGTTATACTTTTGTACATCTCATTCAATGTGCTGCTCTTCACACGTGTTATTCCTGTTGATAAACAATCGTGTTATTCCCCGTTGATAATTGATATCGCTAATAATTTAAAAACGGATTCTATGTTGACATGTTTATCCAGGACATTGAGCCCCTGTTCTATTTTCTTTATTGGTCTTGTAATGACTGCTGCTTCAGCCAATGCTCAACAAGACACTTCTCACCACGGACACGCTTCCGGTGTTGAATTGTATTCACCATATACCAGTATTTCGGTGACCCCCGGCCAGACGATTAATTATTCTGTTAGTGTGCTTAATCACAGCAGCTCAACGCAAAATGTAGGATTGGAGCTGGACGGTATTCCGCGAAGCTGGACCCATACCTTAAAATCCGGTGGGTTTGATATCAGCCGCATTGCTGTGTTGCCTAAAAAGCAGGAGAATGTTTCACTTCAGGTGATGATTCCGTTAAAAGTAAACAGGGGATATTATCATTTCGCCGTCAGAGCGAGAGGATTTACTACCCTGCCTCTCACGGTAATTGTTTCCAAGCAGGGCACTTATAAAACTTCTTTTACCACACAGCAGTCCAATCTGGAAGGCGCTTCCAGCACTACGTTTACGTATAATGCCAAATTGGTAAATGAAACGGCAGATACAGCGCTGTATGCTTTGGAATCGCAGGCGCCCCCCGGATGGATGGTTGCCTTTAAGGTGAATTACAGCAAGCAAGTGGCTTCTGTTAATGTCAATCCAAACCAGACAGAGAATATAACCATTACCGTTAATGCTCCCGATCAGGTTAAGGCGGGCACTTATCAAATTCCTGTCTTTGCCACTACCGGTTCCACCACGGCCGCGCTGAGTTTGTCGGTTGTAATCACCGGTTCTTATGCAATGGAACTAAGTACGCCCTCCGGATTATTAAGCACCCATATTACCGCAGGTGGTGAAAAAGATATTGCACTCGTAGTAAAGAATACCGGATCGGCGCCTTTGAAAAATATAACATTAAGCTCCCAAACACCAGCCGACTGGGGCGTTACTTTCAGTCCTGCTAAGATTGATGAGATTGAGCCTGGCGCTGCCTCGCAGGTTACGGCACAGGTAAAAGCAAGTAAAGAGGCCATAGCAGGCGATTACGCCACCACGCTGACAGCCTCCACTCCTGAGACTTCTTCCCATGCCGATTTCAGAATATCTGTCAGAACGTCCATGCTGTGGGGATGGATTGGAGTCATTATTATCATCCTTGCTTTTTTAAGTGTGTATTATTTGTTCCGTAAATATGGCAGGAGGTAAATCATGGAAGCAGCGGACTTTCAACAAGAGAGAAAACCTGTCATTGAGTTGATTGAATTAACTAAAAAATACAGTGACGTCACCGCGGTTGATCATTTGAACCTGAAAATTAATAAAGGAGAAATTTTTGGGTTGCTGGGTCCGAATGGCGCAGGAAAATCTACTACCATATTGATGATGCTGGGCCTGACAGAACCTTCTTCCGGCTTTGCGAATGTCTGCGGAATCAATGCCACGGTCAATCCGGTAGAGGTAAAAGAAAAAGTAGGGTATCTGCCCGATAATGTCGGCTTTTATGATGATATGACCGGGTTGGAAAATCTGGCGTATGTGGGTCAGTTGAACCAGCTTTCCAGAAATGAAGCAACCGAGAAAGCAAAACGACTGATAGAGCGGGTGGGAATGACGAACGCCGCGGGGAAAAAGACAGGAAAATATTCGCGCGGAATGATACAGAGATTAGGGCTTGCGGATGTGTTGATTAAAAATCCTGAAGTAATCATTCTGGATGAGCCTACTTTAGGAATTGATCCGCGTGGTGTAAAAGAATTTCTGGAGCTTATTGTCAGATTAAGCCGGGAAGAAGGACTTACGGTGCTGCTGTCTTCCCATCATTTGCAACAGGTACAACAGGTTTGTGACAGAGTGGGATTATTTGTAAAAGGAAAACTCATCGCTGAAGGGGATATCAGCACCTTATCCGCCGAATTATTTTCTAAAGAGCCGTTTATTATAGAAGCCGGTATTGGCAATGGAATAGCTTTGAATGAAAATTCAGATTCAGCACAGAGATTGAAGGATATATTGCTTGAAATGGAGGGCGTCACTTCCGTCGAATATAAAAAGAATGTGATAAAGATTTATTGTGCAAGAGATATGTCCGCTGAAATAGCCAACATAATTGTCGGATCAAAGATTGGGCTGAACAGCTTGTCTAAAAAAGAGTATGGATTGGATGATATATATCAGAAGTATTTTGAAAATGAAGAAATAACGTGAGAATAAAGTGTATATGCCAAAAGTAAATGACAAAGTAATGCATCCCTTTTGGGTAATGGTTAATAAGGAAGTATCCGATCAGGTACGGAGCTGGAAATTTATTATCCTGGCGGGATTGATGATATTGACCTGTATGGGTTCTTTGTTCACCTCAATCACCAACCTGAGTAAAATTGTAAAGCCTGATACCGCCGGCACCCATTTGTTTTTTTTAAAATTATTTACTTCTTCCAATGGAACGCTGCCGCCCTTTCATGTTTTTATTGCATTTATAGGCCCGTTGATTGGAATAAGCCTGGGGTTTGACGCTATCAATTCAGAGCAAAACGGAAGAACCCTCAGCCGTATAATGGCGCAGCCCATTCATCGTGATTTCCTGATTAATGCCAAATTTACTGCTTCGCTGATTGTTATCAGTGTGATGTTTCTGGCTCTTAATTTATTAGTTATCGGAGTAGGCACGCTCACTACCGGCATCCCGCCCACCTTTGAGGCTTTCGTCCGGATACTGGCATTCCTTATTCTGAGCATTATTTACGTAGCTTTCTGGCTGAACCTGTCCATCCTGTTTTCAGTGCGTTTCCGGCAGGCAGCCACTTCTGCTTTAACCTGCGTAGCAATATGGATATTCTTTTCCGTATTTTATCAAATCATCGTCAAGATGATAGCGGCTGCTATTGTTCCCCAACCCGGAACAGCTCCCCCGCAACAGATTGTCAGTGCGGAAAAGCTGGTTTTGGGAATCTCCAGGATTATGCCGGGTCAATTGTTCAGCGATGCCACTACTTCGATATTAGTTCCTTCTGTACGAAGCCTCGGGCCTTTAACGGCAGAGCAGGTGTACGGAGCCATTCCGGCTCCGCTGCCTTTCGGACAAAGCCTCTTATTGGTGTGGCCGGAGGTAACAGGACTGATAGCTGCCACTGTGATATGTTTTGCCATTTCTTACCGGCTTTTTATGCGGAGAGAAATCAGGTCAAGATAAATACCTTCTAAAATCAAAAATC
>SCQV01000203.1 GCA_004299085.1 Chitinophagaceae bacterium
AAAGCTGTTTTGGAATAGCACAAATGAAAGATTAGGAATCGGCACAAATACTCCTTCAGCTAATTTGGATACAAAAGGCAACTTTAAACTGGGAGAACATGGATCAGTCCTTAACAGCATTATCAGAGATTCTGTGCTCACAAGTTCCTCCATTTCATTGAATACAGGCGAAGGTAATTCTTATCCTTTTCCTTTGGCAAATGTAAAAGCAGGTGCTAACGTTATGATCTCTCCTCAAAATGTTTTGCCTGCCGGATGTATCATTGCCTACAGTTATTCTATTGCAGGTACGGTCTATATCAGAATTGAAAGTATCAAGGATAATGTCATTATTCCGGCTAATTCAAAATTTTACGTAACAATTATTCAATAAGGTTAAAAGGAATAATCAACCATAGAATAGAGAACAAGGAACACAGAACACAGAACAAAGAACACGAAACATGAAACACAAAATACGAAACTATAAACGCTTATCTATTTCCTTGCTTTCCACGGAATATCTTCTATTCCCAATTGATGTGCCGTATATCTGGCAAGCATAAAAAGATAATCGCTTAACCGGTTCAAATAAGGAACAATCAGCGGTGCAACAAATTCACCTTGCTCTTCCAAGCCTACACATAAGCGTTCTGCACGCCGGCATACACAACGCGCCACGTGACAAACAGAAATAGCTTCATTGCCACCAGGTAGAATAAAAGAACGCATAGGCGGAACTATGTCATTTATTTTATCTATTGCTTTTTCTAATAGCGTAATATCTTCTTCCCTTAAGTCAGGTAACCGCATCTTTATTTCTTTATGAGGATCACAGGCTAATGCAGACCCGATAGTAAATAATCTGTCTTGTATTTCACGAATCAAAGCAATGACCTCTTCCTGTTTTTGATAATCACCTGCCCATCCGATATAAGAATTTAATTCATCTACTGTTCCATAAGTCTCAATGCGTAAGCTGCCTTTGGAAACCCTTGTGCCTCCAATTAAAGAAGTCTGTCCTTTATCGCCCGTCTTAGTATAAATATGAAACGCCATGATTGTGAAGTTACAATGTTGGAAAATTCAATAGTCTGAAAGTTACCATACCAGAATGTCATAAGATATGGACACTACTTACTACTGCTATATCAAATATTATACGCCAACTTTCCAATTAAGATAGTAAGCGCACAAAGGGCTTTGCTTTGTGACCTTGACGGCTTTGTGGGATATATTGTAAACATCCATTTAAGGTTGACATAACACTACTTACTACTTACTATTTACTGCCTACTACTTACTGCTTACTGCTTACTACCTCCTGCTAATCCCCACTCGCCTCCTTTACCATTTCATTCATCCGGTCACTTTCTATAACTCCGTCCAGCAAACGGATAATCCGCCTGGCATGCTCTGCAATATCTTCTTCATGCGTGACCAGCACCACCGTATTTCCTGAAGCGTGAATGGTGGAAAATATTTCCATAATTTCTTCCGATGTTTTAGAATCCAGATTTCCAGTAGGCTCATCTGCCAAAATAATAGCCGGATTATTGATCAGCGCCCTGGCAATAGCTACTCTTTGGCATTGCCCTCCCGATAACTCATTCGGCTTATGATCCGCCCGATCCTGCAAGCCCACTTTTTCCAGCATTTCCATCGCACGTTCCATTCTCTCTTTTTTGGAAATACCTGCATATATCAGCGGAATACCCACATTTTCCAAAGCATCTAACCTTGGCATCAGATTAAATTGCTGAAAGACGAACCCGATTTCCTTATTTCTTACATCAGCCAGATCATTATCTTCCATTTTACTTACATCCTGTCCGTTCAGAATATAATTGCCGGAAGTAGGCGTATCAAGACACCCCAATATATTCATCAGTGTGGATTTTCCTGAACCGGATGGACCCATCAGCGCCACATATTCATTAGAATTTATCTGTACATTAAGTCCTCTCAATACCGGCAGTTCATTCTTTCCGAGGAAATAACTTTTCCGGATATCTTTCAGATGAATAATAGGATCCATAGTGGCTTTTTAGTGAATAATCAACTTCAAAGATAAGATTTCATTTAAAACCCCACGAATCTTAATAAATTTGCGGCCTATGGAAAAAGAAATTGTAGTCAGCGGTATCAGGCCGACAGGTTTTTTACATTTGGGAAATTACTTTGGCGCCATCAGAAATTTTGTCAGAATGCAGGATGAGTTCAATTGCTATATTTTCGTAGCAGACCTTCATTCCCTCACTACACATAACGAGCCACATCATCTGAAAGAAAATGCTTTCCGGGTAATCGCAGAAAACATGGCATCAGGGCTTGATCCCGAAAAAGTAATCTTATATGCCCAAAGTGATGTTCCTGAAACTTCGGAATTATACTTGTTGCTGAACATGCTGGCATACAAAGGCGAGTTGGAAAAAGTGGCCACTTTTAAAGAAAAAGCCCGTCAGCATCCTGATAATATCAATGCAGGATTGCTGACTTATCCAGTGCTGATGGCCGCCGATATTTTATTGCATCGCGCCGTAAAAGTTCCCGTAGGAAAAGATCAGAAGCAACATCTGGAAATGACAAGAAATTTTGCCAATCGTTTTAATAACCGGTATGGCCAGTTATTTCCTGAGCCCGAGGCATTTAACTATGGTGATAGTTTAGTGAAGATTGGCAGCCTGGACGGTGAAGGTAAAATGAGCAAAAGTAAAAATGAAATGTCCACTATTTATTTAGCGGATAGTGACGACATGATCCGTAAAAAGATTATGAAAGCCAAAACAGATGCCGGTCCCGATAAGTCCGGCGCTGAGAAACCCGAATATATTCAAAATCTGTTTACGCTGATGGAATTGGTTTCTTCATCAGATACCGTACAGCATTTTAATGAAGCTTATAATCTTTGTAATATCCGCTATGGCGATTTAAAAAAACAGTTAACGGAAGATATGATTCATTTTATTACACCGATTCGTGAAAAGGCCTCTGCTTTGCAAAACGATAGCACCCGATTACAACGCATCATTAATCGCGGAGCAGAACAGGCAAGGGAATCCGCACAAAAGACCGTTCAATCAGCAAAAAAGATGATGGGATTGAATTATTGAGATATGATAGGAATGCATAGCCATGTGTTCCCACAATCTTTAATATAAAATAATGTCGTATTTTTCCACATTGAAACTTTTTCCTCAAACCATATTCATCCATGCCCAAGACAAAGAAACCCAAGCATATAGCTATTGCCGGCAACATCGGCGCCGGAAAAACCACCCTCACCGGATTATTATGCAAACATTTTAAATGGGTTCCGCAATATGAAGATGTGGAGCATAATCCCTATCTTTTCGATTTTTATGAAGACATGCCCCGATGGTCTTTTAATCTGCAGATTTATTTTTTACACACCCGATTAGAACAATTACTGGAAATTCAGAACGGGAAAAATACCATAGTTCAGGATCGGACTATTTATGAAGATGCCCGCATTTTCGCACCTAATCTGCACGATATGGGCCTGATGAGCAAACGTGATTTTGATAATTACTTTACTTTCTTCCAGACATTAAAATCTATGGTGAAGCCACCGGATTTAATGATCTATTTAAAAGCGTCCGTACCCACCCTTGTTGACAATATTCAAAAACGCGGACGGGAATATGAAGAAAATATCCGCCTGGATTATCTGAAAAGATTAAATACCTATTATGATAACTGGATTGACGGATATGAGGAAGGCCCTTTATTAATTATCAACGCAGATAAAAACCGCTTTGCTGAAAAACCCGAAGATCTTGGAGATATTATTACCCGCATTGAAACCCAGTTATTCGGACTTTTTTAAATTTTTTGGTATATCCGTCAGGTTAATGTAACTTACGCAAAACCTGATGATTGAAATTACTATTCGCATTCGTAGCTTATGTGCCGTGCATTGCGTACTCCATTCCTGCTGTTGCACAGTCAGCCAAGGACTTCCATGCTTTTGGATGGAATGCTTATAGCCAATCAACCGGCGATGCATTCAATGTTTTCAGAAATGAAGCTTCCATTGCTCATACCGCTCATTTCACAGCAGGAATACTCGCCGAAGAAAAATTCATGCTGCAGGAAACCACTTCTTTTGCTTTCACCGCTGCTTTCCCTTTATTGTCCGGAGCTTTTGGCATCACAGGAAAAAGTTTCGGCTTTGAAAATTTCAGGCAATTACAAACGACGCTTATTTACGGACGCCAACTAACTGATTGGTTAGATATAGGGACGGAATTTGATTATCTGCATACCCGCGTCCCCGGCTATGGAAGTGCTCATGCAGTCACTTTTGGAATGGGCGTGCTCATTCATTGGAATAAAAAATGGCATACCGGATTTCATACCTTCAATCCTGCGAATGTAAAATTTTCCGGTCTCGGAGATGATCACATTCCTGCCATTTACCGGATTGGAAGCGGATATCAGCCTTCTGAGATATTTTTACTTTCTGCCGAAATTTCAAAAACTACCGGATTTCCACTTGAAGGAATGGCAGCTTTCCACTATCGCATTATCGAAAACTTAAGCTTTACAGGCGGAGCAGGAACAGGAGAAAACAATCTGTTCCTTGGATTTAATATTTATTTAAAGCAGATTCAAATCCTTCTTTCAGCTTCTCATCATGCAAGGTTAGGACTCACGCCATCCACAGGTTTCATCTACGAAAACAAATAAACAATATGCCAAAAGACAACTTGAAATATTTTCTGAGTATCGTGTTTCTTATAACGCCTTTTTTGGCTGCAGGCCAACAACAGGATGAGCAGATTCAAGCTGCATTGGAAGACCTGGCTGAAGAGAGTGAACAGGAAACCGAAGATGACGAATTCTGGCAACAATTGGAACTTTATCAAAAACATCCGCTAAACATAAACAGAGCCTCCTATGAAGATCTAACCCTTTTCACCTTCTTGAATCCGTTACAGATTGAATCCTTGCTGCATTATAAAAAATTGCTCGGAGAACTTATCAGTATATATGAATTGCAAGCCGTTCCAGGATTTGATATAATCACTATCAGAAAGCTCTTACCGTATATTTATGTCAGCGACAATCCGTTTGACAAGAGTTATCGCTTCAAAGATTATTTTCACCACGGAGACTGGGAAGTTCTATTCAGATATAAAAGAGATATTGAAAAGAAAAAAGGATTCATTAAAAAAGATTCCCTCGGCAGAACGCATTATTTAGGTGACCCCAACAGCTTATTTTTCAGAATGCGTTATCGTTTCGGTTCCAATCTCAGCATGGGAATAACTGCTGACAGAGATGCCGGAGAACCCTTTACCGGATATAGTCAAAAAGGATTTGATTTTTACAGCCTGCATCTTTTCCTGAAAGGCTATAAAAGTATCCGTGCTTTAGCTATTGGAGATTACCGGATCAATCTCGGACAAGGTTTAATCAATAAGCAGGGATTAACCTTTGGGAAAAGCAGCACGGTGATGAATATAGATAAGTCAGGTTCCATTATCACTCCGCATACGTCCTCTATGGAATACGGCTTTTATCGTGGCGGCGCTATTTCTTTCGGAAAGAAAAAAATAAACAGCACTTTATTTTTTTCTTACAAACCGGAAGATGCTTCTTTAACACCTCTTGATTCTGTACAAAATTATTTTAAAACATTTCAATCTTCGGGATATCATCGTTCCGAAACAGAATTAAAAAATAAAGGAGCGGTAAAATTATTAAGTACAGGCGGAAGTGTTCGTTACGATTTTAAACAGGGGCATGTTGCCTTTAATACAGTTTATCATTCCTTTTCCGATTCCATGAAACACACTAATCAATGGTATGATCTGTATGGACATGAGGGAAAAGAGATGCTGAACGCCAGTTTGGATTATGCTTTATTCATGCGGCAATTTTACTTCTTTGGGGAGACAGCCACTGACAAAGCCGGTGCACTCGCCACGGTGAATGGTCTGGTAATGAGTGTAGATCCGCGTGCGGATATTTCTTTGCTATATAGAAATTATTCAAGAGCATATACCTCACTCTACACCACTGCCTTTGGTGAAAGTACTAAGCCTCAAAACGAGCATGGATTTTATGCCGGTATTTCATTGCGTCCCAAAAATAAGTGGCAGTTAAATGCTTATGCCGATATTTTTTCTTTCCCCTGGCTTAGATACCGGATAGATGAATTATCAGGTGGAAAAGATTATTTCATACAAACCACCTACTCACCTTCAAAGAAATTGAATGTTTATCTGCGTTTTCGCGACAAACAAAAATCATTAAACCAATTGAAAGAAGCACCTATGGCTAATATTATTCCCACGCATAAACAAAGTCTTCGTCTTCAAACCGATTGGAAATACTCCGGTCATTTTCGTTTCAGGAATGTAGCAGAATTTTCTTCTTTCCGTGGAGGAAACGACCCCGTAAGCCGTGGATATTTTCTTGCACAGGATTTGATTTGGAAAACGAACAAAAGCTTCAGCGGTAATTTCAGAATTGCCTGGTTTCAAACAGACGATTATGATACCCGCATTTATGCTTTTGAAAATGAGGTCCGTTATGCGTATTCCATTCCTTTCTTTTATGGAAACGGCATCAGAAGCTATGTCAATTTCAGAATAAATCCTGCCAGGAAATTAAGCCTGTGGACTAAATTTTCACGGACATGGTATTTCAACCAACAAACTATTGGCAGCAGCTGGGATGAAATTCAGGGGAACAAACGAACCAATGTTACTTTGGAAATAATTTATGGTTTTAAATGAGAATGGTTGAATTGTTCCATGTTTCATGTCCCATGTTCCATTGTTCCATGTTTCATGTCCCATGTTTCGTTGTTTCATGCTCCATGTCCCATGTTTCATAGTCCTATTGTTTTATTGTTTTACTGTTGAAGGCCGTGTTGACGAGTGAATGGCGTACCTTTGTAGTACGAAATGAAGCAATGAAAAAATCGTTTATTTATTTTCTTATCTTAATTATAATGTCAACAACCATTTCATCCTGTGGACAGGAAAAGAGGAATGAAGGCTCAAACGAAAAGTATCCTTATACCAATGCGCTGATTCATTCTTCCAGCCCTTATTTATTAGAGCATGCACATAATCCGGTAAACTGGTATCCCTGGGGAAAAGAAGCGCTTGAAAAAGCAGCAAAAGAAAAGAAGCTGCTCATCATCAGCATTGGTTACTCTGCCTGCCACTGGTGTCATGTAATGGAAAAACAATCTTATTCTGACACTTCCGTTGCCAATTATATGAATGACCATTTCGTTTCAATCAAAGTGGACAGGGAAGAACGTCCGGATATTGATCAGATCTACATGAATGCCTGCCAGCTTATCAACGGAAATGGAGGCTGGCCGCTGAATGCATTTGCATTACCGGGTGGAAAGCCTTTTTATGCGGTCACTTATTTACCCAAAGAACAATGGCTCGACCTGCTGCATCAGATTGTAAAAATCTATACGCAAGAACCTGAGAAAGTAAATGAACAGGCGGAAGAATTGACTAAAGGGATCCAGGGACAAGATTTAGTAAAACAACCCATAGATACTGTAACCGCAAAATTAAAAACCATATATGCAGGATTATTTGACAGCGTTAAGTCCTCTATTGATTTTACCAATGGCGGCTTTAGCAGGGCGCCTAAATTTCCGATGCCGAACGCCTGGGAATTATTATTGCAATACTATCATTTTACAGGCCACAAAGAAGCATTGGATGCAGTAACTACTACGCTCAATAAAATGGCGCTTGGAGGCATTTACGATCAATTAGGGGGGGGCTTTGCACGTTATTCAACTGACCAGAAATGGCGGGTGCCTCATTTCGAAAAAATGCTGTATGACAATGCCCAATTGGTTACACTTTACTCTCAGGCTTATAAGATTACTCACAATCCCTTATACGCAAAAGTTATCCGGCAAACATTAGATTTCATACAAAGAGAAATGACAAGTCCCGAAGGAGGCTTTTATTCTTCTATCAACGCCGACAGTGAGGGTGAAGAGGGGAAATTCTACGTGTGGACGAAACATGAGATAGACAGCTTATTGGATGATAAGGCCGCCGCTATAATAGAAGCCTATTACCAAATCACATCTGCAGGCAATTGGGAGAATGGAAATAATATTTTATATAGAAAGGAAGATGACGCAAAATTTGCAAGAGACCATCCTCTATCAGAAGATGAACTGCATCATTTATTACAAAAATCAGACAAAATCCTTTTCGGTGCAAGAGCTAAAAGGATTCATCCTTCCGTAGATGATAAGGTACTCACGTCATGGAATGCGCTAATGATATCTGGCTATTTGGAGGCCTATCATGCCTTGGGAGACAAAGATTATTTAGGAGCTGCATTGAAATGTGCGCACTTTATCGAAAAAGAAATGTTGCAGAAAGATGGAAGCCTATGGCGTAATTATCTCCATCATAAGCCGGATATCCAGGGTATGTTAGATGATTATGCGTTTTTTTCTGATGCCTGCATCCATTTATACCAAACCACCTTTGATATTCATTGGCTAAATTTAGCTAAAGAATTATCCGCTTATGCGCTCAAACATTTTTACAATCCTCAGAACGGATTATTTTATTATACTTCCGATGAAGCATCCCATCTGATTGCAAGAAATCAGGAAATAGAGGATAATGTATTACCATCTTCCAATTCTGTAATGGCTAATGTATTATACCGGTTAGGAATTTACTTTGATGAGCCGCCTTATATTGGCACTTCCGGAGAAATGTTGAGCCAGGTGATCAGGGCCATTCCATCGGGTGTTCCTTACTTTGCAAATTGGGCAAAACTTTTAGGAGTTATGCAAAAGGGATTATATGAAGTGGCTATTATGGGAAATAAAGCGGCAGTACAAAACACGGTTATGCAGCAACATTATTTACCGGATGCATTATTTATGGGTGGAGAAAAAGAAAACCTTCCTCTGCTCCAGGATAAATTGATGAGTGGACAAACTACTATTTACGTTTGTGAGAATAAGGTTTGTAAGTTGCCGGTGACGGAGGTGAAAAGGGCATTAGAACAGATGAAGGGCAGATAGACCGAATGCTACAGTTGGAAGTTGGCAATAAGCAGTTGGCAATAATTTACCAGTCGGTAGTTCTCAAGAAAAATACCCATATCCACTCTTACATTACATTATAAAGACCGAACTTGCTATTTATTGGCAGGTAACTTAATAGGCAAATCGAGCCACGCTAATCCTATATCTCTCCTCATGTGGCCGGTAGAGTTGCCTTCATGGCCATCGTAGAATAGCGCTAACCTGTTACCTACTTTTATCACTGAAGGCATGCCAATGGCTCCTTTGGCCCAGGTACAGTTCAGGCCATCTAAAACTATAGCTTTATGATCGGTATTCCATTTATTAATATCTTTTGACCAGTACATCCAAACTGCATCGGTATATTCTTCTCTATTCTGATTGATGCCAATATGATTCGTAAATAAAAACCAGGTTTTTGATTTTTTATCAAAATAAAGGGAAGAATTTTCAACTTGTTCATTTGATGGAAAAACCGGCATACTATCAATTTTCCACGAACTATTCAGATTATGGGTACGCGCTATGCCCAGTGTTCGTTTGATTCCATTGCTATCTTTGGTTGCACCACTGAAAAACTGTAAATATTCATTCTTATATTTCACGATAAAACCAGGGCTGGCGGTAACGGTATAAAAGCTCCCTTCTTTGGGCGGGAAGGGAATAACATCGTATTGTTTTACCCATGGTCCTTCCAAAGATTTTGATTCCGCCTTCATCGTAAGATAAGGAAATGAAGGGATACGATCGGGAGCAGGAGTAGTATTGGGTGTTCCCAGATAAAACATGTGCCAGGTATCTTTTTCTTTTATTACCCATGGCGAGGAAGCACTTTTGGCATCATTCGATCCCGGCTTACCCAAGTTGAGGATTGGGCCTTTCTTTGTCCATGTTTTTAAATCTTTACTTTCTGCCAGGCAAGCCAGCCAGCCATCTTTTCCTTCGCCATCGTAGAACAAATAGTAAATCCCATTTTCTTCATTTATAATAGCCTCTCTTGCACCATATATATCACAACTATCTTCACCATTACCGTATCTTAAAATAATTCCAGAATCCACTGCATTTATCCTGTATTGGGCCTCCGGGCGGTTATCAATATAGTGCGATTGCTGAGCAAAAACGCCGTTGCCAATAAGGCATATTAAGGTAGAGAAAAGAATATTTTTTATAGAAGTATGGGAGATCATCTGATTTAGTTATTCTTTTAACTTTTCACATAATTCATCCAACCCAATTTTAGAAAAGCATAAAATAAACAAGTAGCATGGAGCGCTTGCCTTATTTTATTTTCATTCAGAAGCATTATAACTTCTGCCGGCTTCATTTCCATTACTTCTATTTCCTCACTGGGATCAAGATGCTGGCTTGTAACTTTCGTTCCTCCTTTGGCAATAAACATAAAAGTAATATTACTGTTGGTGGAAGGATTCGGAGATATTTCACCAATTCTTTCAATAGATTCAAACTCATATCCGGTTTCTTCTGATAATTCCCTTTTCATAGCGAACTCGGGGCTTTCATCTGCCGGGTCCATGCTGCCGCCGGGAATCTCAATAATGGTTTCACCCAGCGCATGCCTGTACTGGCGTATCATCAATATATTCCCGGTTGCAGTCAGCGCCACCGCATTCACCCAATTGGGATATTCGAGAATGTAGTAAGGATCTACTATCTTCCCGGATGGCATACGGCATCTGTCCCGCCGGGCGGTAAACCAATTATCTTTATAAATATATTTGGATGATACAATTTCCCATTTCAAATTATCGTTCATAAATAAACCAGGTTCGGATTCTTTAATCATATTTTTAATAATTAGTTTTATTCACTTTCCTTTTCCAATTGATAAAAGATTCCAGCGCTTCTTTGTTATCTATCTGATACATTGGAATGCTGCGTTTCGACACAGGCAAAGAAATCTCCTCATAAATAAACGAGTCATCAAAACCTGCATCAGCCGCATCTTTCCGGTCATTAGCATAATATATTTTATCCGGCCTTGCCCAATAGATAGCGCCGAGGCACATGGGGCACGGTTCGCAGGAAGTATAAATTTCACAACCTTCCAATTGAAAGCTGTTTAGTCTTTTACAGGCATCTCTGATAGCCATTACTTCCGCATGTGCCGTAGGATCATTATATTCCAATACACTATTAAACCCTTGTCCTACCACTTCATCACCTTTTACCACAATAGCACCGAATGGCCCGCCTTTTTCTTCCTCCATTCCTTTCTTAGAAAGATTAACAGCTATTTGCATAAAATCTAATTCACGTTTTCCCATTTCTAAAATCTATTTTAGAAGTGAAGATAAAATTTATCTTTGTATTTGTGCTATTTAATTTTCTAAAAATAAGACTGATTCAGCTTAAAAGAGAACTGATTTCTCTGGGCTGGTGGCGTGTTATATTAATATGCTTGTTTGTGATATTGAGCGGTTGGTTTATTTATAAGGAAATGAAAATATTTCCGGGTTGCTATTATATCACAGGATTCATTGGGTTAATAACAGCCATGATCCACATTTACAGAAAGGACAAAATATTTATACTGATAACCGGAGCCGAAACATTAAAAATATACTTTGCAGAATACGCCTTTTTTAGTATTCCAGTCCTTGTTTTGATGGCTTTAACTATACACTGGTACTGTCTTTTTGCGCTACTTTGTTTCGATTTTGTTCTCTCATTTATTAATTATACTCCTCAGCAAAAAAACAGAGGTGGATACACCTTCTCATTTATTCCAAAAGATAATTTTGAATGGATATCCGGTATTAGAAAAAATTCATGGTTTTTATCCGGCTTGTATCTGCTCGCATTGGCTTTATTAAAGTATCCTTATGCGAGCTTATTCATTTTATGGATCATGCTGGCTATCATAGCCTCCTTTTACAAAGAGTGTGAGCCATTCGATATCATCAATTTATCAGAACTTCCACCAAAGTTATTTATTCTTCAAAAGTTAAAACTACATTTCAAATCATATTTTGTCTTTAGCATACCAATTCTGGCAGGATATTGTATCTTTCATATACAAACTGTCTGGGAAGCTCTCATAATATTTGTGCTTTCATTAATCAATCTGTCTTTATTTATCCTGTCTAAATATGCTGTTTACGAACCGAAGCAGGATTTATCCGCCAATAATCTTTTAGTAACCCTTATTCATTTGTGCATGCTGGTGCCGGTTATCGGTCAATTTTTGTTCCCCGTACCTTTGTTGATGAGCATTCGTGCTTATCGAAAATCACTTCATAACCTAAACTTGTATTTAGATGCTTACTATTAAAAATCTGACTGCATCTTACGGGAAAGATTCCGTCCTTGAAAACCTTAACCTCGATATAGAGGAGGGCATGATTCATGGGCTGGCAGGCATCAATGGATCAGGTAAAACTACCTTATTTCATACCATATATGGATTTATAAAACCGGACGCAGGTACCATACAATTAAACGAACAACCATTATCAAGAAAGAAAATAGCCTTTTTAGAAACACAGAACTATTTTTATAGTAATATAAAAGGAAAAGAGTATCTTGATTTATTCCCTGATTCAACAAGTACTTTTTCCGTAAAAATGTGGCAAGAATTGTTTAAATTTCCTTTAAATGATTTAATTGAGAACTATTCCACCGGGATGAAAAAGAAACTGGCGCTCACCGGGATCCTTAAATTAGATAAACCTATTCTGTTATTGGACGAGCCTTTCAACGGCATTGATATGGAGGCTGTCAGGATTATTGAAAAACTTTTGTTGCGTTTAAAAGAAAAAGGAAAAACAATCATCGTAACCTCTCATATTCTGGAAACTCTTACTGCTATATGCGATCAGATTCATATACTGGAAAATAAAAATATTACCAGGATATACAGGAAGAATGAGTTTGAAGGAATAGAACACGATATTTTTGGCGAAATGGATGAGAAACTGAAGAAGTGGATGAATGACTAGAATGCAGCCATTTTTTTCTTTCTGTTTCCCATTTAAAGCATAAACTTCTTATATTGGTTTCTTATTTTCTCTGACGAACCGGAATGCGTCTTCTTCATTGAAAGATTTACTAATTCCCTTTAAATACCTCTCGTGTCATCCATATAACATTTCAAGTTCGGCTATATTATAAGAGTATGAATTTATCTCTTTTCCCAATAACAAATAGATCGCCTGCAGATGCTTATCATCCGCCCGATCAATATAATCATGCAATTGTTTTTTTACATCTCTAACACTCATAGTTATTACCTTTTGTCCAAATATAAAATATTTTTATCCAATTGGAAAGCACACCTTCTGCTACTGCCTTCTGCTACTGCCTTCTGCTACTGCCTTCTGTATTCCTCCACCAATATATTTCCCAACTACCGGCAGTTTAGAAAACTCTTTCTTGTCTCTCAGTAAAGTAAAAATGAAAAATACCAGAAACAAAATAATTCCTGAAACAAGCGTTATGGAGAATCTATGGAAATAGTCCATAATCCATTGATGGAATCCGCAAAAGATTGTCACAATCAATATATAGGCGCCCAGCTTTTTCCATTCATAAGGAACCGGATATACTTTTTGTCCCCATATAAAGGAAATCACCATCATAATAAAATAACAGATCAGAGAAGCCCAGGCACAACCCACATAGCTGTATTTGGGTATCCACCAGAAATTCAATGCCAGCGTTACAATAGCCCCGATAATGGTCACGGTAGCGCCCGCCCGTGTCCTGTTAGTCAGCTTATACCATATTGAAAGATTATAATATACGCCCAGACAGACATATCCTAAAGCCAATTGTGGTATTACATTAAAGCCAGCCGCATATTCAGGATGTTTACGTATATCTACAAACCCAATCAGCTTCCATACATCGCGAAAAAGTACAATACCCAGAAAAGTCCAACAGGTACCAATTACAAAGAATTTCATAATCCGCGCATAAGTTTCTTTTGCATTGGCTTTATCCATTTCATTAAAAAAGAAAGGCTCGGCGCCCATTTTAAATACCTGAATAAAAATATTGATAAGCATTGCAAACTGATAACCGATCTGATACACACCTATGATCTGATCCTTTACTTTTTCAGGATTGGGAAGCAGATGATCCAGTAAAACACGATCCACCACCTCATTGATCATCCCGCCTAATCCGACAATCATTAAGGGAAGGCTGTAAATAAGCAATTGTTTCCACAAAGCTTTATTCGCCTTAATGCGGAATCCTCTCAATTCTTTATAGAGGAAGCATAAGGTGAGCACACTGGCAATTAGATTGGCAATAAATACATAACCTACGCCAATCGCCGGATTATAAAATTGCAGCAACGCATTATCTGGATGATGCTTAAGTAACCAGGGACAAAAAACTAAAAAGTAAAGTGTAAAGAATACCTGCAAAAAGACATTCAAAAATTTGAGAAAGGCATATTTTACCGGCCGTTCTTCCTGCCGCAAACGATCAAAAGGGATAGCAGCTAACGCATCAAAAGCAAGGATAAACGCAAACCACCGTACCCACTCCGGATGATGGACTACCTTAAAAATATCTGCCAGCGGTTGTGCCCAGATAATCATGGCCAGCGTCAGAAAAAAAGTACTGAGCAAAATGGAAGTAACCGAAGTGTTGAAAAGCTCCTGCTTATCCTTATGTTGTTGTACAAAACGGAAATAGGCAGTTTCCAATCCATACGTAAAAATCACAGCCAGAAATGTTGTATAAACATACATTTTGGTCATTTGCCCGTAGCTGGCGCTGGTAGCCAGAAAATAAGTAAGCGCAAACTTCAGGAATACATTCAGAAAGCGTGCAGCCACGTAACTACCGCCGTACCATACAGTTTGATTTGCCAGTTTACGAATGGAGCTCAAAAGGGATATTTTGTGCAAAAGTAAGATTTCTATGCATGGAAATCAGCCGGTCTTTCTGCCAAAGAAATTTTCCATTTGATGAAATGGTATTATATTTGACGAGTTAGCAGTGAATTATAAAAGATACATATCATGAGAAATAAACTCGTTATCTCCTATTTTATATCCTTTTTTCTGACTGTGCAACTTGCTTTTTCCCAGGCAAGAGAAACTACCTCCAAATTTCAAAATGCTGACCATCCCGCCTTTACTGATAATTACAGCTTCCCTTCGGACATTGTTACCGGCGCAATCTTGCAACGGTTGAAACAAGATGGCATTTCTTCCCGCACGAAGAAAGGTGTCATCAGCAGCGAAGGCGTAAAATACACGAGGCTTTCATCTGAGCCGATAGATCTGTATTTTCAGATACAAGGCCTTGGAAAAAGAGGGCGCGATGGCTCGGTAGTTACCGTGTTTATTTCCAAAGGGAAAGATAATTTTATCGGTAATGCGAATGATCCGTCCGTTGTACAAAATACGCTGCAGTACCTGAATAATTTTCAGCATGATATTTCACTCTATTCGTTACAACAACAAATAAAAGATCAGCAAAAATCCATAGATAGTAAATCTAAGCAATACAATAAGCTGTTGAAGGATTCTAAGAAAATGCAGGATAAACGCTATTCTCTCCAGCGAAACCTCAGTGCGGAAACTAATGTGAGCAAACAAGACAAAATCAGAAAGAAAATCAGGAAGCTTGATAAAGGTATTCTGAACAAACAAACCGATATTAAAAATCGTGAAGGCGAGCTGCAACAATCAAAGGGGCAACTTAGCTTGTTGCAGAAACAACTGAGTCAGCAAATGTCACAGGGGAAATGAGAGAGTGAAGGTGATTGGTGAATAGTGATTGGTGAATGGTCAAGGTCCGTTTGAAAATGGAAATAAATGATAGTACGGATACCAAAAATTGAATATTGTGCGTTGATAGTTGAGGCTTTTTTAAGAATAAATTTGAGAAATTTTCGATATTCAAAGCTCAATCAATGCCGTTTAGTTAGCAATATTTTGAGATTTTTTGATTGATGAACTTTGATTAATGATTGCAGATTTATGATCTGGCACTACTTCTAAAATCAAAAATCGTTAATCAACAATCTTAAATTCCTTATCTAAACGACATTCAATGTTCAGCATTCAACAATTTAACAATTAAGCAATTAAGCAATTTACCACACCAACTTTCCCTGGTAATAGTCTAATATTTTAGTTTGTACGATATAATTATATTTGGCAGCTACCAGATTCAGCTTTGCCTGGTTCATATTATTTTCCGCAATGACAAAATCCACCGAATTAATGGCGCCCGCTTCAAACTTTATTTTTGCTTCCCTGAATGATTCTGAATAATCGTTCACTTGCTGAACTAATTTTTTATAGGTTTCATAGGCCGTAGCCATGCTTACATAATCGCGTTCGATAGCCTGTCTCAACTGTATCTTCACTGTTTTTTTCTGAAAGGCTGTTTCCTGCTCGCTGATCTTTGCCTGCTGCACCCGGCTTCTCACCTGTAATCCGTTTAATACCGGAATGTTTAAATTTAATCCGATGCCTGAATTAAAATTGTTTTTCCATTGTGTTCCGTAAGGCACTTTAACCGAATTATAATCAGACTGGGGAGCATACACCGGCACCTTGCTATTGTTGAGCATTACATAACTGTCTGTCTGCTGATCGGAAGTACTAATTATATCGGAAGTAGTGGCGGCGCTGGAGTAATTGGTAAATAAGCCCCCGGATAAAGACAGGGTAGGGAATAATTGTCCTCTGGCCACTTTGACTGCTCTTTTAGCGCTTTCATCATGTAGCTCCGCTGATTTCACCACAGCCAGATGTGCCAATGCATATTGATAAATATCATCTATAGTTCCGTTATAAGGAGCTAATATGCTTGTTTCCACCGGCGCTAATTCCATAGTAGCAGTGTATGGAATATTCATCAACTGAGCCAGGTTCAACTTCGCTGTCACTAATGCATTTTGCGTGGAGAGGACTGTCATTTCATTGGTACCCAACTGGCCACGTGTATTATATAATTCAGAAGGAGCGGTGTCACCTTTATCGTTTAAAATGGTAAGCCGGTCCACTTGCTGCTGTGTTACTCCCACGGCTTGCTTTGCGACTTTCAATTGCTCTTCATCATTCAACACCGCCAGATAATCAAGAATCACGTTAATGGTAAGCTGGTCTTTGGCATTTTGCAAATCCATTTTTCCTGCTTCATACGCTAAGTTATTTTCTTTTATAAAATTCAGGATACTGGATCCATGCCATAATACAATGCTGGCGTTCAGCCCATAATTATCTGCCGTATATTGCTGATTGACGTAAGAATTCGTATAAGGGTTAATGCTTTTTCCGTTATAAATGGAACGTCCTGCGTTTGCGGAAATACCGGGCAACAGACTGGCGCGTGCCTGTGTACGGTTCACCTTAGCAGATTCCAAATTAAAATCAGCCTGCTTCACATCCGGATTATTTTTAATAGCCATATCAATGCATTGCTGCAATGTATAGGTCTGTGCTGTTGTATCCTGGCTGTAACTTTTTTGACTAAAAAAGACGGTTACTGTAAAGCTCAATAAAAGAAAAGGGCTTTTTCTCATGATTAATTCAATTTTAAAAAAATAATTGCCAAAATCATTCCACCCCTTCGGGGTTTTCTTTAACTATTATAATTATGCTAAAATCATTCCGCTAAAATCATTTCACCCCTTCGGGGTTTTCTTTAACTATTATAATCATGCTAAAATCATTTCTAAAACCATTTCACCCCTTCGGGGTTATGATAATCGTTATAATTTTAAATCTATAATTAAAGTCAATCCCGTAGGGATGGCATGGTTGTAAAATAAATCAAATCCCAACCAAAACAAACCCCGAAGGGGTGACATACGTACTTGTGTCCATATTTTATTAATATCCACCCTCAACCCAGAAATCCTATACATCATTCCGTTCGCAGGTTCTTCACCGGGTTACGCATTCCTGTTCTTACAGCATAATATCCCGTTGTCAGCATAGCCAT
>SCQV01000204.1 GCA_004299085.1 Chitinophagaceae bacterium
TAATAGGGAGAAGATAGGGAGAAGACAGGGAGAAGGTAGGGAGTATCCTCCTTTTGTCTCGCGCTTTGATTGGGTGAAGGGGTGCTCCATGATAAAACATACATCTCCAGTCATTAATGGAGGATCATTTAATGGGCCTCCGGACTGACGTTAACTTAGAGTTTTTCAGAGGTTCATATAGAACCATGCCCGTTCAAGGAACTCCTTTAGAGAAGATCATTAATTTGTGTAACCATGGATTACGCTCATGCATCAAATGATACAACTTTATTCAACCTCAACTTAGGCGGAGGTTGAAAATGTGTTGGTATCCCTGATCCTCCGGTGTAACCGGCAGTTACCCGCCTATCGTCACTTCGTGGTTTAAATTAATGACATTGCCGTTTTATGCTGATTTCTTCGTCAAAAAGCACTCAGATGAAACTGAATAGGCAATTTCCCGGAAAAAATTTGTTTATTTAATTATTATGAATAATTTTACAAAACGAAATAGTAATAAATATTATCTATTAACAAATTTATTTTTTAATAATTATGAAAAAATTATTACTTGGGCTGGCAATAGCCTGTGTCACAATTATTTGTTACCTGCCTGCATGGTCCCAGCAAAAAACTATTACAGGAACGGTTACTACTGCAAGAGATCATACGCCGCTACTCGGTGTAACAGTCAGGGTGGTGGGTACTAACAGGGGATCAACGACTGATCCTGACGGAAAATTCAAAGTACAGGCCTCTGAAGGAGACGTTCTGGAATTCAGCTTTATCGGCTTCCAAAACCAACGGGTTACGGTAGGCGAAAGGAATACTATTGGCGTATCCCTTTTGCCCTCCCAGGCCTCGCTGGGCGAAGTGGTGGTAACAGCCATGGGTCAGGAACAGCAGGAACGAAAGTTGGGCTATGCGGTTCAGACTATTAGCGGGAATGATATCGAAGAAACTCACCGTGATAATTTTACTACTGCTTTGCAAGGCAGGGTAGCCGGTCTGTCAGTAACCTCTACCAGTGGATTGCCCGGCGCATCCACAACGATCAGACTGAGAGGAGTCAACTCTATCGGATTGAGTAATTCACCATTGTTTATAGTAGATGGCGTGCCGGTTGACAACAGCACTGTCAGCACCGCCATGCTGACTTCTATCAATAATTCATCTGCTGACTACGCTAACGAACGGTTTGACTTTAGCAACCGTATTGCCGATATTAACCCCAATGATATAGAAAGTATTACTGTCCTGAAAGGACCGGAAGCAACGGCGCTTTACGGTATTGATGCTACCAGTGGCGCTATTGTGATCACTACCAAAAAGGGCAAAGCAGGTAAAATGTCGGTTGATTATAGTTCCATTTTAACCACTACAAAACTTTATCGTTATCCCGAAACGCAGGAAGTGTACGATAAAGGAAGCGGCGGCGTTTACAATCCTGGTACTTCCTATTTTTTAGGACCTAAAATAGACCCTTCAAAACCACGATTTGACAACATCCATCATTTTTTCGAGACGGGGATCAGTCAAACACACAACCTTTCTTTTTCGGGTGGAAGTGATAAAATAACTTACAGATTGTCTTCCAGCTATTTGAACAACCAAGGAGTAGTGCCTACTACTAAGTTGGAAAGAATTAACATATCCCTGAGATCTACAGCCAGGATATCAGACAAACTATCGGTTGATGGCAGCTTCTCTTACATCCAAACCGATAATATCAAGGCAGAGAAGGGACCCACCGGCTTTATGTATGGGTTATTATTATGGCCGAGGTATTCTGATGTGAGGGATTATCTTAATCCGGATGGTTCGCGCTTAATGATTGATCCTGATCTCGATCCGGACGGAGAATTTGAGAATCCGTTTTTTGCCGTCAATAAAAATCACTTTTATGATAAAAACCGCCGGAGCATAACCAATGTAGGGATCAGTTACGACCCGCTCAATTGGCTTAACTTAAGCGGCAGAATAGGGAACGACGCCTATACTACCAGCGGCATGGTTTATTACAATGCCAATTCAATACACGGATATTCATTCGGGGGAAGAATAGATCAATATACGTCACAACAGCAGAATATTTATTCACAATTAATGGCAAAACTTCACAAAGATTTTGGTAAATGGAACACTTCACTGTTATTAGGGAATGCATATTATGATTATAAAACGGTAACGAATGCTCAAAGTGGGGAAAACTTCCAGGTAAATGATTTTGTATCGTTGAATGTGGCCAACCCACTTTCTATCCAGAATCTCTCCAGCCAGGTTGAAAAGAGATTAATCGGTGTATTCGGAGAATTCAACATAGGCTACGAGGATATCTTCAACCTGCAGGTTACCGGCAGGAATGACTGGACTTCCACTTTACCCATCGGAAGGAACCATTTCTTTTATCCATCTGCTAATGCCAGCTTTGCCTTTACGGAAATACCCGCTTTTGCAGGTTTAAAAAATGGCGGTGTGCTGACTTTCGGGAAATTAAGAGCTTCTATTGCCCAGGTAGGGAAAGATGCTCCGCCTTACCAGGTATTACCTGCGCTTCTCCCCCAGACAACCACAGGTGGTGGTTTCGCCTATAATTTTAATGGGCCAAGTCCCTTCTTAAGGCCCGAACAAACCACCTCTCACTCATTTGGCACTCACCTTGAATTTTTATCCAGCAGGCTAACTGTGGATGTAGAATATTATAAAACAAAATCCATCCATCAGATAGTTCCGCTTATTCGCAAATCATACATTCCCGGATTTGTATTATATACGATCAATGGAGGATCACTGACCAATCACGGAATGGAAGTAACCCTTACCGGAATGCCTGTAAAAACTAAAGACTTGCAGTGGAATATTATTTTAAATTACGCTTTTAACCGCAGTAAGCTCTTATCTCTGCCTGCCGGAGTAGGAGAATTTTACAATTCTGACACATGGTTGGCCTATAACGTGAGAAACGGAATGATGGTCGGCGGCCCTTTAACCACCTTTACAGGCGCCACCTGGATGCAGAACAACAAAGGACAAATCCTCATTGATCCCGGAACAGGGAACCCATTAAAGAATTCCAACTTTCAAATAATAGGAGACCGTAATCCGGACTTTACAGGCGGGTTAACCAACAGTATCCATTGGAAAAACTTTGATTTTTCTTTCCTCATTGATTTCCGCAAAGGAGGAGATGTGTATAATGCTACTGAACTCGCATTCTATCGCAGAGGTATCAGTACCCGTACGCTGAATAGAGAAACGCCTGTTGTTGTCCGGGGAGTTTTAAAAGACGGATTTGAAAACACAGCCCATCCTACCGTTAATACTATTCAGATCACCCCTTATAATGCCTCTAGTTCCGGATATTATACTACTACCAGTGTGGAATCGGATTATATTGAGAAAAACATCAATTGGATCCGCATGCGGGATATAAGTATTTATTATATGCTGCCTCATCAATGGTTCGAAAAACAGCAGACAGTTAAATCCGTCAGTCTGGGAGTTTCAACTTCCAATCTTTTTATCATCACTAATTACCTCGGGCAAGATCCGGATGTGAACGGCACTACTTCCGCCACACTCGGAAGCGGTGGTACCGGCATGGACTATAATGCAGTGGGCACTCCCAGGGTAATTAATTTTTCAATAAACGCACATTTCTGATTAAGTGGCAAACCGATTAAACACCTGCCTGACGATTAGCAGGCAAAAAATTATAAAAAGATGAAAAGAAAAAATAAAACGATTCCAAGTCTGTTGACAGTAACCTGCATTGTACTTCTAATTTCCTTCAGCAGTTGCAAAAAGCAATTGGATATTAACAGTGATCCGAGCAATCCGGATAATGTGGAAGCGGCTTTATGGCTCCCTCATATAGAAACGAGCATGGCGGTGGATGTCGGCTTTGATGCACGTTACCTCGGAAGGTATGAGCAATTCTTCCAGTATTACGGAGGAAGCACTACCTGGGACCTGATGGGATACGATCTAAACAGCGATAACGGGGGATACCTGTGGAGAATGCTTTATTTCGATATGGGGCAGAATCTGAACATGATGCTGGATAATGCTGCTAAGGCAAAGCAATGGGATTATGTGGGTGTGGGCAAAGCCTTGTGGGCATGGGGTTGGCTGATTTGTACTGATTATTTCGGCCCGCTGGCGGTAAAACTGCAGGGAAATGCCAGCCCCTCTGTAACCGAATATGATTACGATCCGCAGGAATATGTTTATCAGACCGTATTTGCCCTTTGCGATACAGCACTGGCATATCTCAACCGGACGGATGGCGGAGTTTCTCAGTCCAACTTAAGCAGGGGCGACTTAATGTATAATGGAGACCGCAGCAAATGGATCAAATTTGTTTATGGTTTAAAAGCTCGTGCGATGCAGTCTCTTTCTAATAAGAGTGCTAAATATTATAATGCAGATTCAGTCATCGCCTGGGTAAACAAATCTTTTACAGATAACACAGATAATGCCCAGGTACCTTTCTTAGATCAATCATCCACCAATGCCAATTTTTTAAGTCCCACAAGAGGCAATTTCCCCTCATATCGTCAATCTGCATTTATTGTGCAACTGATGGATAGCACCGTTTTCGGTGTGCAGGATCCAAGAATTTCCAAAATGCTGGTTACAGATATGTCAGGAGCCTACCGTGGAGCAACACCTAATGCCGGAGATACCGGTTACAGTAGCAATGGCGGGGCGTGGAGATTAAAAAATCTGTATAATGTAAACGGAAACAGCGCTACCCAGAGCAATCCGGGACAATATGTATTCGCTCACGTTCCTTTTCCTATTATGACTTACGCGGAATTACAATTCTGCAAGGCAGAAGCCGCTTATAAAAAAGGAGATATGGCAACCGCATTGGCTGCCTATACCGCGGGCATTAAAGGCCACATGGTATTTTGCGGATTAAAAACCACCGATCCGGCACCCGCCGCTTATTTGAGTAATCCCGATGCAGTACCTGCCGACCCGAATGACTTAACTCTTTCCATGATCATGTGCCAGAAATTTATTGCCTTGTGGGGACATGGTTATGTAGAAGCCTGGACTGATTTGCGCAAATATCATTATACGGATATTGATCCCAAAACCGGAGAGCAGGTTTTTGTAAATTTTACACCTCCTAATCCATTATATACAAATAATTTAAGCAAATTGGTTTACAGGGTAAGGCCCAGATATCATTCCGAATACGATTGGAATTTTAAAGCTATTCAAAAAATTGGCGCCGACAAACTGGACTATCATACACAGGAAATGTGGTTTAGTCAACCTTAATAATTCAAGAACAAAATTTAAAATTATGAACAAGCGAAATTTCTTAATAATTTTTTTGGCAGCCGTAGCAATTTCAGCGCTGTCATCCTGCGAGAAAAAATACATCATTGATGTGGCCCAGACTTGCCCGACCTGTGCGCAAGTAAAATTCGTAAATGGAGATCCTGACCCGGCTTCTTCCTTCCAATTTTTTATTAACAATCAAAAAGTGACCGGTAATGCGTTAGCCTTTTCGGGGCTATTTCCCGGAACGGTAGAATATGCAGCCATACCTTCGGGCAACGTACTGGTAAATGTTGAAGTGATGAACAAGGATTCCACTTTCAACTCCGTAGCATCCGGCAATGTCAACTTAGAAGCGGGAAAAAGATACGGGCTGATCTGGAGCGGCACAGCCGGTAAAGATCCGGTCATAGTTATTCCAAATAATGATCAGCCAACGGATAGCGGTTACATCATGGCTAATTTTGTAAATCTTATAAAAGATAACCAGACGGTTGATGTGCTTAACAGCAAAGGGAATATCATCTTCGGAGCGGTTCCATATATGGGAGTAAAAGATTATGTGAAATTACCAGCATCAGACACCTATACCATTCAGGAAACCGGTACTAACCTTCATTTATATACTGCCAAACTGGGACTCTCACAGACCCGGAATTATACTTGGTTTGCTACCGGTTTGAAATATGACACAACAAGTAAAAGTAAGACCCATATTATTCTGGATTATTATACTAATGGTTATCCGAAACCTTAGCAGGCAATCAATCATTCTTGCAGGGATGCCCAAGTTGCCTTACAACCGGAATTTCAAATAATTCCGGTTTTTTTATTTTTATAAATAAATTTGCCTGCATCATGAAACACTTTCTCCTTTTAATCTTTTGCCTGTACTTTATCTATCCTCCGGCTCATGCGCAGCAAAAAAATATACCGATAGCGCAATTCCCCTCTCCCATGCAGGAGAACGTGCGCAAGCATGCACGTATTCATTTCAGTCCGGATGGACAAGGCATTTCTTTTGAAATAAACCATCTTTTTGATAAACCTGCTGATGTTTTTATTCCCGTTAAAAGTCTAAAAGCAAAAAGGTACGATATACTGATTCATTTTCACGGCAATAAAGATATCATAGACTATGCAGCCTCCAGATATCACGGACACCTTATTGCAGTAAGCATCACCCTTGGAGCCGGATCATCCGTGTATTCGCATGCATTTGATAATCCTGAGCAATTCCAAACGCTGCTCGATTCGGTACATATCGCCGTTACCCGGCAGTTGCACCATTCATTCCGGATTCGCCGGATCGCGATTAGCGGATTCAGCGCCGGCTACGGAGCAGTGAGAAAAATACTGAGCAATGAAAAGAATTTTAATCTGGTTGACGATGTTTTGCTGCTGGATGGTTTGCACGCGGATTATATCCCCGATAGAACAACCTTAGCAGATGGTGGTAAAATTGATTCGAGCGAATATGACAGCTTTCTGAAGTTCTGCAAGCTTGCCATTCAGAAAAAATCGCACAAAAAATTCCTGTTCACCCATTCTGAGATATTTCCCGGCACCTTCGTCAGTACTACAGAATCTGCTGATTACCTTTCGCGGGAACTGCATATAAAGGCATATCCTGTTTTAAAATGGGGGCCGGGCGGTATGCAGCAGATCAGTGAAGCGCGTAAAAATCATTTTGAGATAATGGGATTTGCCGGAAACAGCGGGCCGGATCACATTGACCATCTGGAAGGACTGTATTATTTCCTGAATTTGCTTAAGAGGCTATAAGTTTTATTCATTTTGCCACTCCGAAGGATCCTTTTGGGCTAAGGCACTAAGTCACCAAGATCACAAAGCGAAGCCCTTTGTACGCTTAGTGCCTGCCTGTCAGGCAGGTTTGTGGATTTTGTACGCTTTGTCCAAAGGACTCCTTTCGGAGTGAGAAATAAGATAATAGAAAGAGGCGCGTAAGTGCTCCTATTTTTAGTCGTGAATATCAACTGGTATTGGGTATTCCCATTAAAAGGAACCACTAATGCCTCGCCTTAGTCGAGGCAGGCACGAATGATATTGCAAATCAATAGGGTAAGGAATCGAATTTATTCGGGCATTCGTGGTAAAAACCGATAACCTTAAAAACTCAAACACGAATGCACGAATAGCTCAATTCTTGGTAACAATACTATTCGTGCATTCGTGTTTAAAGGCCATCGGGTGGGGTAGTTAAACGCCTCTTTCTATAAGATAAAATATTCTTGACATAACAATAGAATGAACCAGGATATATGTAGAATGTTGCCATTTCAGTTGAGAGGTAATAAAGCAGACCGTTACATCAAGTTCACTTTCAATAAGGACAACAGCCGGACGCAATTTGCTGCCGTTTAAATCTGAAAAGGGGAACGGAATGAGTACAATATCCCCTTTAATCATGAAACCTTTCTTTTAAATCAGCTACGGAATAAAGGTCCTCATCCTCATCTAAAAACCGGAAAGTGCTGATCTATCTGCAACCAACTTTTGAATTCCTTTAATCAGAATTTGTTCTTCATATTTTTTAAATACAAAATCAGCAATCTCCTCTACCCTCTCCTAAGGAAGTTGACTGAGGATCTTTATTGTTTGTTCAATAATTGTTTCCCGTGTCATCATCGTAAATTATTGTTCAAATATGCATACTTACATTGACTATCCGCTATAATCCCAGATTTTGCAGTTGGCTGCAAAATCTGCCTGAAGGGCCGACGAAGCATAGCTTGTCGGGGTTAACCCTGACAAAAAATGGCAAAAAAGCCATTTTTTCGTCACTGCTTCGCAGAAAT
>SCQV01000205.1 GCA_004299085.1 Chitinophagaceae bacterium
CTTACTGCACAGATCAGCATGCCGGAAGATGACCTGGTGCGGGAGACCGCCAAGTTATTCCAATACGGCCGGGTGGGCGGTAATGTAGAAACCGCTATGCGCCGTGGAATACGGGAAGCTCTTCACCAAGGAAAGGTGAAGCAGGAAAACGGGAGGATAGTTCTTGGTCCATAGCTCCTGTATTGCAAACTCATTACGGACGTTCCCTCCACCATTTACCATGAATTACGACAATTGGAGTGGATCAATCTTAGGAATAGCAATAATGGATGCTATTCGCTTTGAAAATTCGGCGTTGGAAGCAGCCTTTGGATTTTGGTCGAGGCTGATTTGTCGCTGTGAACTTGATTTGCCAAACTCATTCATTTTTGTTTATTTCTTCGGCTCTTACGCCGTCATCACTGGCTATTAAACGCCACAACTTAACGTCAATATTTTCGTTTTGAAGTTTTCTTTGAAAAAATTTACCCTGAACAGAGTCATGTGTTCCCATTAGAATTTGAAAATCCTGTTCAGTAATATAGTCTCTAAGAAGGTCGAACACACCAGAAGCATGAACGAGATCATGATGCTGAGTTGGGTCGTCCAGCAATAATGATTTCCAAGGTGTCCATTTATAGCACTAGTGTAATGAATATTTAATTATGAAACATGATACTTTGATAATTTCTTATCGGTCTTTTGCCGTGTAAACGTCCATTCTATTTTACGTTCCTTTTCATTTCTGTCTTTAGACCAAGCTGTTACAGCAGTATTCAACTTCTCCTTACTTTCGATTCTGCCGCCAGTACACTGCCTATCCATTATATTGATTTCAATTTCAGCCATATTTAACCAACTGCCATGTTTGGGTGTATAAATGAAATTTATCTTTTTTAATAGCCTCTTTGCTTTTCTTATTCCAAAGGTTTCGATCAGCGATTCTCCAAAATGAGTATTTAAATTATCCACTACCAATTGAATACACTTCGCTTCAGAGAAATGATCTTCAACCAATTCTTCAATAAAGTTTGAAAAGTCCTCTTTTTTTCTTGTGTCAGTCACTTTTATGATTCTTTTTCCTGCCTTGGGGGCTACGGCCACAAATAGGTTACAGGTCCCGTTACGTTTATATTCATAATCGTATTTCTCAATCTTACCAGGCTTTGCCTTAATGGCCATCCGGTTATCTTCAAGCAACTGCTTACTTTTCTCATCTATGCAAACTAACGGCTCCTCCGGATGATGAGCCAATTTATATAATTTCAAAAGCCGGTACATCTTTTTTCGGTACTCCCGGGTTATCTTCTGAATACACCACATCCGCCTTAGCCAGGGTTTAAGTTCGTTTTTTTAACATCTTACGGACACTACCGTAAGTTATTGTTTCAAATCCCTCAAGCTTATGAAGCTCCTCTACCAACAATCTAATGGTCCATCTCCTTCTTCCCTCAGGCGTCGGCCCACAGGCCAAGGCTATCAATTCTGCTTCATGATCTGTAGTATATTTTTTGGGTTGACCTGTTCTTTCATCATCTACCAATGCCTGCTCTAACCCCTCTTTCAGATATCTTTTCTTGATTCGCCAAATAGTAGTCCTATCTACTTCCAGTAAATTTTCTATCTCAGAGGTACTCAGGCCCTTATCCAGAAACATAAGTACAGTCGCCCGATTAAATTCTCTCAAGCTATGTCCGCCAGACTTCTTAAATTTCCTGAGATAATTTTTATCTCTTTGAGTTAAACTTAATGCATTGCTCATAAGTCACTATTTGTCCCACAAACTTAACAAATAATTCTAATGTTGCAAAATTAAATATTCACTACATTAGTTAAAAGGTAATCACCAATATAATTTATAAAACATTAAGCATATTATAAATGAATGAAAATTTCAGAAATCGCAAAGAATACTCGTGGCCTGTTCAAAATCTACTGAATCTTGTGGATTGGTAGTGGATATTTCCCCCAGCTTTTAAACATGCTACTCATCATATAACAGGTTACTACCGCAATGAAGGTAAAAGGAAATACTACTATCACAGGGAAGAATATTCCAGTATGTAACAATAACGGATACATTGAAAGCGCAATGGCAGGTGGATGATAAATACGTAGGGCAGTTAACACAATTACCATAATAGTGGCAACAAGCGCGGCATACACAGGCCCATGTATCATAAGAGAAACAATGGTTCCAAAAACTGCGGCAAGAGTGGATCCGACGATAACAGGAATGGGCTGGGCAATAGAAGATTTCGGCAATAGTATCAAAATAGTTAACGTGGCTGAAAACGGTGGCACCAGCCAAATAAATTTTGTTGTACCATCGAGGAGTGCAAGCAGCATGATGATGCAAGCAAACCATATTACTTTTGGCCAGAATATCTTCTCATTATATAACCAGTTATTCCATTGATATTTCCTAAAGAAATGTTTCATTGAATAAAGTTAAAAAAGATGATGATTATTGATGTCATAAGTCTTACTCATTAATTTTTCTTGGGCAAAGGTATCGCCGTAGGAGAAAATAGATATTATAAATACAGGACAATAATTTATAAAATCTTGATAAGATCGCCAAAAGGGAAATATCCCGTATCTTTAATTGATCAAATCCAATTATGAAAATATTAAAGGCAATTTCGGTAATAAGCGTTCCAGTTATAGTCAGCATGTATGCCTGTAACTCCGGCAATAACGCTTCCGCTAATCACACTACAGATAGCAGCACCATTTTTGTTAATCCAAAAGAAATGAAATATATAGGAAGTGTAGATGGACGTTACCAATCGTATAATGTAGAAATGGTGGAAGTAGTCGGGGGCAAATTCTGGAAGCCTTATAAAATGATGGACAGCCTGCCTTCGGGAAAGGCAACCTCCACTTATGATATTTCTCAAAATAATAACCAGATGTACAGGCAGCTTGCACCTGTTAACCTGGCGGATAAAAGGTTGATAACTCTTGCTAAAGGCCTTGCGCCTGCTTATGTCCGTGTGAGCGGTACCTGGGCCAATGCGATTTATTTTCAGGATAATGATAAACCAAAAATGAAAAAGGCACCTCCTGGATTTGTAAATGTATTGACGAGGAAGGAGTGGAAAGGAGTGATTGATTTTATAAAGGCTACAGATTCAAAACTGGTTACTTCGTTTACCGTATCCAATGGCGTTCGAAATGCACAAGGAGTATGGACGCCCAAAGAAGCACAAAAAATTGTGGACTATACTAAAAGTATAGGCGGATCAATTGCAGCAGCGGAACTATTTAATGAGCCAACCATGCCAACAGCCGGGGGGGCAATAAATAAAAATTATAATGCAGGCAATTTTGCAAAAGATGAAGCAGCTTTCAAAAGCTGGGCAAGAAAGGAAGTGCCTGATATGTTGCTGCTTGGCCCGGGTTCTGTTGGAGAAGGTATTCCCAATGTAACCTTTGCGATGGGTGGAATGAAGATACTTTCAACTGATTCCATGATGTCGGCAGAACCCAAACCGGTGTTTGATGTATTCTCATATCATTATTATGGAGCAGCTTCCATGCGCATGATGCAAAGCGGCCCCTTTTCAATAAAAGCAGCAAACGCACTGGATTCTAACTGGCTGCGCAAAACAGATACCGTTGCTGATTATTATATAGGGCTGAGGGATAAATACAATCCAGGCAAACCAATATGGATTACAGAAACCGCCGAAGCGGCGGCAGGCGGAGACCTATTTAGCGCTACTTATTTGGATTGTTTCCGCTATTTGTACCAGTTAGGTTCATTGGCACAAAAAGGTGTGCAGGTAATTATGCATAATACGTTGGCAGCCAGTGAATACAGTCTTATTGACCAGGACACGCATTTACCCAAACCTGACTATTGGGCTGCCTTGTTATGGGCAAGACTCATGGGCACAAAAGTGTATGAAGCAGGAAGAGGAAAACCTGGAGTATATTTATTTGCACAAAGTATGAAAGGGCATGAAGGCGGCATCACACTTTTAGTTATTAATACTAATAAAACTACTGCCAACGTCAACATTCCGGAAGACGCAGAACAATTCGCATTAACCTCCAATGAACTTCAGGGAAAAACAGTCATGTTAAATGGGCAGGAATTACAATTAGACGCCAATGATGAATTGCCGCAAACAAAAGGTAACGCTATAAAAGCCGGTAACATGGCGCTTCCACCAACAAGCATTAGTTTCATCACCTTTGTAAATGCAGACAATACAAATTTAAAATAACCATTAAAAAGTCAAAGTCATGGAAACACAAACTTTAAAAATAGTAAAAAATTCCGTCGGCGGTTGGTACCTGCTATTGATACTGGGTATTATTTTTATTATTGTGGGGATATGGGTTTGGGTTACACCGCTTGCTTCTTTCATCGCCTTATCCATGTTGTTTGCTATTGCCTTTCTGGTTACGGGTATTCTTGAAATTATTTACGCCGTTAATAACACTAAAAGACAGGAAGGTTGGGGATGGTCGCTGGCAACTGGCATTTTTGATTTATTGATTGGAATAATATTGGTATCCCGGCCGGATATTTCTATGGTGGCCCTGCCATTTTATGTAGGATTTGTCTTGTTTTTCAGGTCTATCCTGGCTATTAGCTGGTCCATAGAATTAAGCAAACTCAGAGCAAACAATTGGGGGTTGCTGCTTATATTAGGCATACTGGGTATCATTTTTTCTTTCATCCTGTTATGGAATCCTTTATTTGCGGGAATGACCATTGTGCTTTATACAGGTTTAGCATTTGTTATGGTGGGTCTTGCACAGATATTTCTTTCTTTTCGTTTAAAAAAAATAAAAAATACAATAAACGAAATAGCTGCATAAAATAAAATATTCTTTAAGGATATATTACCCATCCTTACTGTCTTATTTTTATCAGCACTTTATTTCCTTATTTGAACCATTGAGCCTTAGTTTTGATTACTTTTGAAAATGCTGACAAAAAATAGTAATTCAAGAAGCTGAAATGATAAATTGGTTGCTGCTGGGTGAAATTTTTTATTTTATCATTATTATTCTTGTTTGTCTGAAGATAGTATATGATACGGGAAGTTCAACTAAGGCCTCTGCCTACATTCTTTTGGTGTTGCTTGTGCCATTAATCGGTATTTTTATTTACTTTTCATTTGGCATCAATTACCGAAAAAGGAAAATGTATTCCAAATCACTTTTTTCTAAGGATTTGGAATCCCGTTTAATTGGTGAATTAAAAGAATTGCAGGAAGCAATTTTAGTTTCCCATTCCAATACCCTATCGAAATATTCGGGATTAGTGAACTTAGTTTCCAGCCGGGACTTTTTTCCCGTTACGACTAATAATGAAGTACGGCTCCTCATTAACGGGGAAAATAAATTCCCCGTTGTTTTAGAAAAACTCGAACACGCCCGGCATCACATACATATTGAGTATTATATTTTTGAACCAGACGAAATAGGTAATCAAATTATTGATCTGTTGATTAAAAAGGCAAAACAGGGTATTAAAGTTCGTTTTATATACGATGATTTTGGAAGCCAGCGCCTTCGCAAAAAGCAATTAAGAAAAATGCGCGAGGCGGGTGTTGAGGCTTTTCCTTTTTACAAGATAAAGTTAATTGCTTTAGCCAACAGCATAAATTACCGGAATCACAGGAAAATAGTTGTTGTAGACGGGACTACAGGGTTTATTGGCGGTATCAATGTTTCGGACAAATACATAAACAACCCCGTCCAACCCGGCAAATTATTTTGGCGGGATACCCATTTGATGATTGAAGGACCGGCTTTCAACTCCCTCCAATACATCTTTATGGTGGATTGGAATTATTGTTCGAAACAACAATTACAACCCGGGCAATCTTTTTTCCCTCAAACTGGAGGTAAGGTTCCCGGCGGTAAGCTGGTACAAATTGTTGCCAGCGGGCCTGATTCGGATACACCATTAATTCAGCAATCCATTTGCAAAGCCATTAGCCTTGCAAAGAAAGAAGTTTTGATTACCAGCCCTTATTTTATTCCGGGTGAAACAGTAAAGGATACGATTATAATAGCCGCCCAAAGCGGTATAGAAGTAAAGCTATTAGTACCGGGAATCTCTGATTCAGTCTTTGTAAATATGGCTAATCATTCTCATTTCAGCCTCCTCCTGGAGGCGGGAGTGAATATTTATACTTATGAAAAAGGCTTTGTTCACGCCAAGACCATAGTGATTGACGAGGAGATAGCCATGGTAGGGACCGCCAATATGGATTTACGGAGCTTTGATTTGAATTTTGAAGTAAATGCCATTGCTTATGATAATAACCTGGCCATGGAATTACGACGGGTATTTTTCAATGATTTAAATGATGCCATAGAAATAGATGCAAAAAAATGGAGAAACCGGCCAAAATATCGTCAGTTGTTGGATAAAATAGTTCGCCTGGTATCACCCTTGATGTAACTATATAAAGTATAACGTTTTATTTGGTGGAATTTTGTTTTATCAAGAAAAGAAAGGATTAGGGCAAAAGCTATTGGGTTTTGCCGTAAAAGAATTAAATGCTGACAAGCTTGCCGTAAATGAACGAAACACAAAAGCCCTGAAATTCTATCAGAAGTTTGGTTTTGAAGTTTTTGAACAGGCTGAGAAGGATGACCAGGAAAGAAATTATCCATTACTGCGAATGAAATTAAAGGAGCTGTTTCAAGCTGACAACAAGTAGGTAGACAAGCATTGCAGCACCATAAAGATGATATAAAGATTGTGTTTTAAAACCAACGCATTGTACAGGCACGTTTATCCGGTTTATTTTATTTTCTTCACTTTGTTTAATGAAAAGCGATGACCGAATTGTATAAATATGGGAATCAATATATCCCAACAATATATGCCTTATCCCAGTCGGTTCCTATATTCCGTTGGGGTAACTCCCAGCAACTTCTTCACATACCGGGTAAAAAAAGAACGGCTGCTGAATTCCATTTCATCAGCAATTTCGGATATGTTGAGGCGCTTGTTTTGCAGCAGAATAATGATGCGTTCACGGGCATGGCGCTGTATCCATTCCGATGCGGTAACGCCTGAATGTATTTTGCAGAGATGGTTTAGATATTTTGATGTGATATGCAGTTGCTCGCTATAAAATTGTACTTCCCGCTGCTGCAGGCAATGCTCGGACAAGAGTTGCATATACTGTTCATAAAGCGTTCCCGTTTGTACACTGTGTTTGCGCTTCTCGTAGTCATTGGCAAAAAGGTTCCACATTTCCAAAATGAAGAGTTTCATTTGCAGCTTCAGAGCTTCTTCATAAAACCGGTGATTGGTTTCCAGGAAGCGCTCATTCAGCCATTTAAAATTGGTGAGTATTTTTTTCTTATCCCTTTTTGACTTAATTTCCTTTACAGGATGAATGCGCGAGTAAAGCATAGCACTGATACCCCAGCCTTGGTCGGGAACATTATCCGTCAAGAAGTCTTTTGCTACTAAAAGAACTGTGGCTTTAAAATTGGTTGAAAACTGTAATCCTGAAAGCCTGCTTTCAGCAAACCAAAATAAAAATTGCCCTGCCTTACATTCCATCTTTTGGTCATTAAACAAAAAACGGATGCTTCCCCGATGGCAATACAGATGTGTATGATACTGCCTGTAGAAATTTTTAGGCAGGTCATTTTCTCTAGTTATTTCTAACATCATAATGGTTTGCTGAGGCATGGGTTTTACAATTTTTATCTCATTTGCTAAAATACGTAATATTTGACATTATTGGCGTACTAAGTGTAACAAACAGGAAGAATGACGATTGTACCTTTGCATTATCAAAACGAAAAAATAATCATGAAAGAGAAAAGCATATTTGAAAGTTTGAAAGATGGGGAACCTGTTTTGGCAAGTCATCCTCAGGCAGCACAGTTGAGAGCATCCTCGTACAGGACAATCAAATTGCTTGGGCAGTTAAACAGTTCATCAGATCCGGATGAGATAAGAGATATTCTGGGCAAAATTACCGGCACTTTCATTGATGAAAGTGTGGCTGTATTTCCGCCTCTCTATATCAATAATGGTCAACATCTCAGTATTGGCAAAAATGTATTCATCAATTTCAATTGCACTTTTTTGGCGTTGGGCGGCATTACTATTGAAGACGATGTATTGATTGCGCCTGGCGTGGAATTGCTTTCGGAAGGACATCCGCTACCTCCAGCAGAACGGCACACATTGGTACCGGGAAAAATTCACATTCGAAAAAACGCATGGATTGGTGCAGGTGCAATTATTCTGCCCGGTGTTACCATAGGGGAAAACGCCATTGTAGCATCAGGGGCCGTTGTTTCAAAAGATGTTCCTGATAACACAATTGCAGGCGGAATACCGGCAAAAATTATTAAAACGATTTAGATAAAATTTCAAATAAAATGCAATTACAAAACATACAGTTCTCAAAAGAAGAATTAAACGAAATAGACAAAGCTGATGACCTGAAGATTTCTCCTTTCCGCACTGATGGCGTTACTTATGGTACTCCAACCTGGATATGGAATGTAATAGTAGATGGTGATTTATATGTAAGAGCCTACAACGGTATTTATTCCCGTTGGTATCAGTCGGCACGGACACAAAAGGCCGGTCGGATTCATGCGGCGGGAAAGATAATAGAAGTATCATTTGAGCCTGTGGAAGGAGCGATTAATGACAAAATTGATACCGCCTACAAGAAAAAATACGATGGCAATCCTTACTTGTCGCCGATGATTAACAAAAGAGCGAAAGCTGCAACTATAAAAATAATTCCGAAAAATAAATGATGTACCTTACAAGGAATAACTTAATCAAGACAATATTTTTCGCAGGAATCATAGGGATAACACTATTCTTATCAGCCTGCAACGAACCAAAAAATAACAATCAAAATCAAAATAAAATGGAAACAAAAGTCCCTAACATCAGCGATTTTCCAACAGGAGAGGAAAACTCAGCCTACGCACAATATTTTATTGGCAAGTCGTGGCTGGCTCCGCTTACCACCAACAAAGAACTGAATGTGCCGATAAGCAATGTAACCTTTGAGCCGGGAAGCCGCAACAACTGGCACAGCCACACCGGAGGACAAATTCTTATTGCCGTCGGTGGTATAGGTTATTACCAGGAGCGTGGAAAAGCCGCCAGGCGTTTAGTACCCGGCGACATCGTTGAAATTGCCCCAAATGTGGAACATTGGCACGGAGCCGCACCTGATAGTTGGTTCTCTCATCTTGCCATTGCCTGCAATCCTCAAATCAACAAAAACACTTGGCTGGAACCTGTGAATAACGAGGAATATAACGAAGCAGTGCAGTAAACCCACAAAAACCAAAAACATGTTCAAAGTAAAATTTTTGAAATGGATATTGTTTGTTGTTTTAATGCTAAACATAAATACGATGAATGCACAAATAAAAGATAGTTTAGATGCAGGTCAGCAAAGTATTGTAACCATTTCAGCTTTAACAGCGATTGGTGATTTGGAACATTTAAAAACAGAATTGAATAACAGTCTTGATGCAGGGCTTACAATTAATGAAATAAAAGAAGTGTTAGTTCAGTTGTATGCTTATTGCGGTTTTCCGAGAAGTTTGAACAGCATTAGCACCTTCATGCAAGTAGTAGAAGAAAGAAAAGTAAAAGGTATAAATGATGTAGTGGGTAAAGATGCTTCGCCTATTTCTGATACCGATAAATACGAACAAGGGAGAAAAGTTTTGGAAGTGTTGACTAAAACACCGCAGGCTAAACCGGCGCCTGGTTTCGGGGAGTTTGCACCACGTATAGATGCTTTTTTAAAAGAACATTTGTTTGCCGATATTTTCGATAGTGACGTGCTTACCTACCAGCAACGAGAATTCGCGACCATTTCAGCATTAGCGGCCATGCCGGGATTAGAATCACAATTGCAATCTCATATAAAAATGGGAATGAATACTGGTATTACGGAAAGCCAGTTAGAGCAAGTTGCGGAACTGATAGAAAAGCATGTCAGTAGAACGCAGGCAAACTCAGTAAGAAAATTGTTATCAAAACCAATTGTTCCGGTTATAGAACCGGATATGATAGTTCGTATTTCTGAAATTGAAATCGTGCCGGAATATTTGGAAGAATACAAAGCTATTCTGAAAGAAGAAGCCGCGTCATCAGTTAAAATAGAGCCGGGTGTGATTGCGATTTTCCCAATGTATCAGCAGGAAAATCCAACACAGATTAGGATTATTGAAATGTACGCCAATAAAGCGGCCTATCAGTCACATTTGCAAACACAGCATTTTCAACGTTATAAAACCAGTACGTTTAAAATGGTGAAATCATTAAACCTGGTGGATATGAAAAGTATTGATAAAGAAACCATGTTGGAGATTTTCAGAAAACTGAATTGGCAAAAGCAGCAATGAAAAGAATCATGCAGAGGGAATATAATTGTCAATCAAACTTATAAAGAAAATGCAAAACATAAAATTAAATAACGGAGTAGAAATGCCCATTTTAGGCTTCGGTGTTTTCCAGGTACCGGATGCCGTGGAATGTGAACAGAGTGTTTTTGAAGCACTACGGTCAGGTTATCGCCTGATTGATACCGCCGCTGCTTATATGAATGAAGAAGCCGTTGGCAAAGCGATAAAAAGAAGTAGCGTATCAAGAGAAGAGCTTTTTATCACCACAAAGCTCTGGATACAGGATGCAGGCTATGAAAGCACTAAAAAGGCATTTGAAAAATCATTGAAGAGGTTACAATTGGATTACCTCGATTTGTATCTAATTCACCAGCCATTTGGTGATGTATATGGTGCATGGCGTGCAATGGAAGAATTGTATGAACAAGGTAAAGTTCTGGCCATTGGCGTAAGCAATTTTCAGCCAGACAGAATAATGGACCTGATAGTTCATAACAAAGTAGTTCCTGCTGTTAACCAGGTTGAAACTCACCCCTTCAATCAACAAATTGAAACGCAAAAGTTTCTGCAGGAAAACGGTGTTCAAATGCAATCCTGGGGCCCGTTTGCCGAAGGCAGAAATGATTTGTTTAAAAATGAAGTCCTGACTTCCATTGGAAAAAAATACAACAAGAGCATTGTACAAGTTGTATTGCGATGGCTTATACAACGGAACATTGTTGCCATCCCAAAATCTGTACGCAAGGAGCGTATTATCGAAAACTTCAATGTTTTTGATTTTGAGCTAAGCGAAGAAGACATGACACTGATTGTAACGCTTGATAAAAAAGTAAGCGCATTCTTTGATCACCGCGACCCGGTGATAGTTAAGAAATTAGGAACAACTAAATATGATATTTAAGAAAAAAAAAGATCATGATACTAAATGAAAAATATACCTTATCAAATGGTATAAAAATTCCTAAAATAGGACTTGGAACATGGTTTATCCCTGATAAAACTGTTGCACAAGTGGTAAAAGATGCTGTAGCAATAGGATATCGGCATATTGATACCGCACAGGCTTATGGAAATGAGAGAGGTGTTGGAGAAGGAGTTAAAGATAGTGGTGTGAAAAGAGCAGATTTGTTTGTTACTACAAAACTTGCCGCAGAGATAAAATCATACGACGAGGCGGTTGCGGCCATTGATAAGTCGTTCAAAAAATTAGGACTTGGTTACATTGACATGATGATTATCCACAGTCCAAAACCATGGGCAGAATACCAGAAAGAAGACAATTATCTGGAGGGAAACCGCGAAGCATGGAGGGCATTGGAAGAGGCATACAAATCAGGAAAGCTTCATGCCATTGGTGTTTCAAATTTCCAGATAAGGGATATAGAAAATGTTCTTAAAAGTGGTACCATAAAACCCATGGTGAATCAGGTTCTAGCACACATTAGCAATACACCAAAAGAACTGATAGCCTGGTGTCAGCAAAATGATGTTCTTATAGAGGCCTACTCGCCAATTGCTCACGGTGAGTTGCTGAAAAATAAGAAAGTAATTAAGGTGGCTAAAAAATACGGTGTTTCTGTACCACAATTGGCGATTCGGTATTGCCTTGAATTGGGTTTACTTCCCTTACCGAAAACAACAAATCCAAAGAATATGGAGAACAATGCAGATGTAGATTTTTCAATAGCTTCATCGGATATGGACGTGTTGAAAAACATGGAACCAATCAAGGACTATGGCGCTTCAAGCAAGTTTCCTGTTTTTGGAGGGAAGGCAAAATGATGCTTAAACCGTCTTTGATTATATTGAAAAAGAAGACAGTCATAGAACCATCAATTACCAAATGAAACTATTGGAAAAAGTGGGATTTAGGAAAGTGGAATTATTGCATAAAAACTATGCTTCGCCGCATTTGGTGCAATAAAGTGAATTTACTTTCTGCCATTCAACAATTCAATAAGTCTTCTTCACCTGAATGAGCGACTTTCTGGGTATGGGATGTTAAGCAGGATAATAAATCGGCCAAAAGATTAGCTTTGTATTTTAAGCGTATAAAAAAAACTGATGGTAGTAATCAATCAAAAAAGCTCTTTTCCTGTCAAAAACGTATTATTCACGTTTGCATTGGGGTCTGAAGCTGCCGATGTGTTTGCAGTGTATAACCATTTGATATGTGGTATAGGCAAAGTAAATGCAACCTATAATCTACTGAAATCAATACAACACAAAAGACCCTCATTGATTGTAAATTTAGGCTCAGCAGGAAGCAATTATTTCCAAAAAGGAGAAGTGGTTTGTTGCACAAAATTTATACAACGTGATATGAACGTGATGGCCTTAGGATATGAGCAATACGAAACACCATTGTCGGGATTGCCCCCTATCCTCAAATACGGTTTGGAGATGGATGGAATACCGCAGGCCATTTGCGGAACCGGTGATAACTTTGAAATGGCACATGCAGCAACAGGTTACAATGTAGTAGATATGGAAGCCTATGCTTTGACTGTGGTAGCTATGAAAGAAAACATTCCTTTCCTTTGTCTCAAATATATTTCGGATGGCGCTGACGGTAATGCAGCAGAAGACTGGACCGTGCAGGTACGCAAAGCCGCACTTGCATTTGAAAAGATTTTAAAGCTGAATAAGAAAAACATTCCGGTATTATAATTCAAAATTGAGAAAAGTGATGTGGGGGAAAGTTCAACAGATTAAACCAACAGCAGAATCCTTAAATTTGTATCAGCTTATAAAAATTTGTTTCAGCGCATGAAGAAAATAGGATTTTTATCATTTGGACATTGGGCAAATCATCCATCCTATAGAGTCAGGACTGCAAGTGATTCGTTGCTCCAGTCTATTGATTTGGCTGTTGCCGCTGAAGAAATCGGTATTGATGGCGCTTATTTTAGAGTGCATCATTTTGCTGCCCAGTTGGGCTCTCCGTTTCCTTTACTTTCTGCTATTGGCGCTAAAACTAAAAAGATAGAAATCGGAACGGGAGTTATAGATATGCGTTATGAAAATCCGTTGTATATGGTAGAAGATGCCGGGGCTGCCGATTTAATTTCAAGAGGGCGACTTCAATTAGGCATTAGCAGAGGCTCACCTGAACAGGTGATTGATGGTTGGCGATATTTCGGATACGAACCGGCTGATGGAGAAAATAATGAGTCTATGGGCCGCAGAAAAGGCTTAGAGTTTTTGGATAAATTATCAGGTAAAGGTTTTGCTCAACCTAGCCCCAATCCGATGTTTCCAAATCCTCCGGGTTTATTGAGGCCGGAACCTTATTCTGAAGGATTGAGGGAACGTATCTGGTGGGGAGCCGGATCGAATGCCACAGCAATTTGGGCTGCAGAACATGCCATGAACCTTCAAAGTTCTACCTTAAAGGAAGACGAAAGCGGAAAACCTTTTCATGTGCAGCAGGCAGAGCAAATCAGGTTGTTTAAAGAAGCGTGGAGAAAAGCAGGTCACCAACGTACACCGAGGGTTTCTGTGAGTCGCTCCATTTTTGCTTTAGTTAATGATATGGACCGTTATTATTTTGGGCACGAAGCAGAGAGAAACGATCAAATTGGTTTTATAGATAAAAATACAAGAGCCATTTTCGGAAGAAGTTATGCTGCTGAACCTGATCAGCTTATTAAGGACCTTGCAAAAGATGAAGCCATTCAGGAAGCCGATACACTTCTTTTAACCGTACCCAATACGCTGGGCGTAGATTATAACGTACATGTGTTGTCGTCTATCCTGGAATATGTGGCGCCTGAATTGGGTTGGCGGTGAGAATCCCTGACTGTGGAACTGGAAAATAGAAAAGTTAAAATCATCAAAAACAAAAAACAATCATTAATTTTTTTAAAAAATCAAATTATGAAATTATTAGAAAATAAAGTAGCCATCATCACCGGTGCAGGTTCCGGCATTGGCAAAGCCATCTCCTTGTTATATGCAAAAGAAGGCGCAAAAATCGTGGTATCAGACATTAATGAGAAAGGAGGCAATGAAACGGTTTCAGAAATAAAACCGGCAGGCGGCGAAGCGATATTTATAAAGGCCGACACTTCCAAACCTGATGATAGTAAAAGTTTGGTAGAACAAGCATTAAAACAATTTGGCGGATTGCATATCGCAGTAAACAATGCGGGTATTGGAGGCCCTTTAGGCCCTGTTGGCGAATATCCGATTGATGGCTGGGACAAAGTAATTTCTATCAATTTATCCGGGGTGTTCTATAGAATGCGTTATCAGATTCCTGCTATGCTAAAATCAGGTGGTGGAAATATTGTAAACATCGCTTCTATTTTGGTAAAGCAGGAGCCAAAGGGTCTTCTGCTTACGTAGCTGCAAAGCATGGCGTGATAGGCCTTACCGAATCGGCAGCGCCGGAATACGCTGACCAAAAAATCCGCATTAATTCCGTAGGGCCGGGTTATATTTTAACGCCATTACTTACCAATTCTTTAGACGAAAAAGCAATGAAAGCATTGGTAGGCCTGCATCCTATGGGAAGGTTGGGCGCCTCAGAAGAGGTGGCTGAACTGGCATTGTGGCTGAATTCTGATAAAGCATCTTTTGTGACAGGGTCTTACTATAATGTGGACGGCGGATATTTAGCTCAATAGATTATGTTTCATTAAAAAAATAAAAATTATGGCAAAAGTTACCGCCAACAATGGCAAAGAAAATTATTTGGTAGAAATACAATCTCCTACCGGAAATATTGTAATGGCAGATGAGCCAAAAGAGAAAGGCGGCCTGGACAAAGGCTTCTCACCAAAGGAATTGCTGGCTTCTGCTTTGGCTGCCTGCACCAGTGCCACCGTACGCATCTTTTGCAATCGCAAAGGATGGGAGGTGAAAAATGTACATATTCAGATTGAATTAGTTGAAGAGGAAGGTAAAACAATTTTGAACAGGAAACTTCAATTGGAGGGCAACCTGGATGAAGCCCAGCGCCAAATACTTTTGAATGTAGCGAATGCGTGCCCTATTCATAAAATATTGACACATCCTATTGCTGTTGAAACATCATTGATTTAAGTGCTCCCAAGTTCAGCATTGGAATTGTGCGTGTTTATTTCCAATCTTTTTTGGATTTATACCATTCGATACAGTATCACCTGTTATGGTTAATGGTAAAAAAGGTAAATTCAAGACTATTTTGGAAATATATAGTAAACAATATATCGCCAGTGTGGCAGGAATGAGAGCGCCCGAATGGCCCGGTGCGCCAAAGAAAAGCGAAGTGCTTATTTACGGGTTTTAGTATGAAAGAATTAAAGAAATTGTGGAATCATTGAAAAATAAAAAATAGATTATGATGAATAACATGAAACAGGTAAAATTAGGCAGCCAGGGATTGGTTGTCCCAACGATTGGTTTGGGTTGTATGGGAATGACAACTATTCGTGGGAGAGACACCTATGGAAAAGCAAACGAGCAGGAAGCCATTGCCACCATTCATCGTTCATTGGAATTAGGCGGAAATTTTTTGGACACATCAGATTTGTATGGCCCATTACTCAACGAAAGATTGATAGCCAAAGCAATCAAGGGCGACAGGGAGAAGTATATCATTGCCTCAAAATTTGGTTTTGAAATCAACGATGATGAGCAACTAACAGGCAAAATAAACGGCAGTAAGAGTTACATCAAAAAGGCAATAGAACGTTCGTTAAAAAATCTCGATACCGATTACGTTGATTTGTATTATCTGCACCGTTTAGATACGAACACGCCCATTGAAGAAACTGTTGGCGCAATGGCTGAATTGGTAAAAGAGGGGAAAGTAAAATACATCGGGCTTTCAGAAGTGGGGTCGGAAACCATTCGGAAAGCGCACGCCATACACCCACTCACAGCAGTACAAACCGAATATTCATTGTTTGAAAGACAGGTGGAAGAATTGGGGATTATAGATACACTGAATGAATTAGGAATTAGCCTGGTAGCCTATTCACCCTTGGGCAGAGGTTTTTTGAGCGGGGAAATACAGAAGCCTGATGACTTTACTGATGACGATTTTAGAAAATATTTGCCAAAATACCAGGGAGAACAATTTTCTAAGAATGTGGCATTGGTCAATGAGATAAGAAAAATGGCAGCAGAAAAAAATATCACTTCAGTACAGCTTGCCATCGCCTGGGTTATCGCCAAAGGACATGTACCTATTCCGGGAACAAAACGTGTAAAATATGTAGAACAAAACATTGCAGCCACAAACGTTGTGCTTACTGCTGACGATTTGAACCGTTTGGAAGTCATTATTCCGTTAGGAACTGAAACAGGCGCAAGATATGATGAAGCAGGAATGAAGACCGTTAATTTGTAATATTCAGTGCAATGGTAAAAAAGGATAGCTGTCAGCCCACTAATGCCAGTACTGCTTATCCCTGTATGGCCGAGTGCGCCAAAGAAAAGCGGAGTTCTTATTTACAAGCCAATGTCTTTTAGTTAAGGGAAAACCAGCCACGAAGACTCTAAGTCACTAAGGAAACACAAAGAGCAGACTTGGTGATGTTTCGTGTCCTTGCCTATCGCAGGCAGGTTTGAGACTTTGTGGCACAAAATTTATCAATCACATTCCCTAACTAAACGGCATTGATTTACTAGCTTTAAATATGAAAAGATTAATAAATGAAAATCATCTCAAAAAACAAAATACCATGAATGAACAGTCCTCAAATAAACATAATGCACCCATGAGCTTTCTTGTTTTTTCAGCATCGCTAAGACATGATTCGTTTAATACACGATTGGCAAAATTAGCAGCCCGGGTCATTGAAAAAAATGGCGGTACGGTTGACCTTGCAAATATGAGTGAGTTTGACTGCCCTTCCTATAATCAGGATTTGGAAATAAATAATTTGCAACCAAAAGGCGCCGTAGAATTTCGCAAACGCATTTTATCAAACGATGCCATCATTATTTCATCGCCGGAATATAATGGCTCCATGCCCGGGCTTATTAAGAATGCGATAGATTGGGTTTCACGGTTTCGTCCGCAACCTTTCAATGAACACCATGCCTTACTCATGTCAGCATCTCCTTCAATGGGTGGGGGCAATAAAGCGCTTTGGTCATTGAGGATGCCATTAGAACATCTTGGAGCCAGAGTTTTTCCCGATATGTTTTCACTGGCAACGGCACATAAAACTTTTACATCCGAAGGGAATATAACGGATGAAACTTTGTCAAAGCGATTTGAAGCGAATCTGGTTGCTTTCATGCAACTTGTAGAAGCAGCAAAACATTATCCGTGCATGAAAAAAGCATGGGTTGAATTCCTGGGAGAACAACCCGATTTCGTCACAGAACGAGTAGAGTAATTAAATAATTGAGTCTCGAACGTCAAGCCGCCATATTGCAAATACCCTTTTATCGGTTCGTTGTTTTTAGTTTGTTATCATTGCCACTTGTTTTATATACTTATCTTCTTCAAGTTCAGATACAATAAACTGAGCGACATCCAGGTAGCTGATTTGAAATTTTGATTTGTCTGTCAGGGCATTGATTGTATAAGTGCCTAATTCCGGCCCATGAATGATTTCGCTTGGCCTCACAATTGTCCAATCCAAGTTGGATTGTTTAACTAAATCTTCTTGAATTCCGTGGTCTTTATAAGAGGCATTCATAAGTTCATTATTCAAGACCATATTTTTGAAACCATCTGGCATATTATTCCAACTATCACCCGCACCTTCTGCACTCAAACAAATAAGACGCTTTGCGCCTGATTTTTTCATTGCGGAAATAATATTTGCCGTTCCTTTAGACATAGCATCTACACTTGAATTTGCTATTCCAAGTGCAATAACAACTTGGTCATTTGCATTAATTAATGGTTCAACTTCTGCTTCATTTGTTACATTGCCTACAAAATAGGTCAATTTTTCGTTTGATGATCTCTGTTGTCTGGTTAATACAGAAACGGTCTTTCCGTTGCTAATAAGTTTGTCAACGATAATTCGTCCTACAGCACCCGTCCCACCAAATGCAATTGTTTTATTTTCCATTTTTATTTTTTTAGATATTCTTCAATATACAATGACCGCTAACACATATAAGCGTATGTTTCTATCATTCACTATCCAAAGATATAAAAATTTAAATCATAATAAACAAATCCGGGTGTATCCCAAATGGTCGTTTTTAAATCCGGATAAGTGTAATATTTTTCTTATATTGCTCCGTCTTTCACTAAAATAAACCTATCTGATAATGGCTATAAATGTTGCAGAGCAATTGGTCAATATGTTGGCAGATGCGGGTATTAAAAGGATTTATGCAGTCACCGGTGATAGTCTTAATCCGGTTAACGATGCCATCCGGCGTGATAAACGAATTCAATGGATACACGTGCGTCACGAAGAAGCGGGCGCTTATGCAGCAGGCGCTGAAGCCCAGCTTACCGGTAACATTACCTGTTGTGCCGGCAGCAGTGGGCCCGGACATGTTCACCTGGTTAATGGACTATATGATGCACACCGGAGTGGTGCGCCGGTGTTGGCTATTGCCTCTACCTGCATCAACAGCGAATTTGGCATGAATTATTTTCAGGAAACCAACCCCATCAAATTATTTGACGACTGCAGTCTGTACAACCAGGTAGCTAATACTCCCGAACAATTACCTCGTATGCTGCAGGCTGCCATGCAACATGCCATACAACTACTCGGAGTATCTGTCGTTGGACTTCCGGGTAATGTAGCTTCAGCAGCGGCAACTGAAAGCCACTCTTCTCTGAAATCTTATCGTACACAGCCTGTAATCCGCCCTTCGGAAGAAGAAATCAGTGCCTTAGCCGGTCTACTGAATAAAGAAGCAAATATTGTTCTGTTTTGCGGCTACGGATGCCGGGGTGCACACGAAGAAATAGTCGCTTTGGCGCAAAAGCTGAAAGCGCCTGTCGCTTATTCTTTTAGAGGAAAAATGGAAGTGGAATATGATAATCCCTATGCTGTAGGCATGACAGGGCTGCTGGGCATGACCTCTGGATACGAAGCCATGCATGATGCCGATGTGCTGCTGCTCTTAGGAACTGATTTCCCTTATACTCCGTTTATGCCTTCTGATAATAAAATTATACAAATAGATATAAAAGCAGAACACCTGGGCAGGAGGGCACATTTAACCATGGGATTGCAGGGAAATATAAAAGACACGTTAAAGGCACTTTCTCCATTAATAAACGAAAAGAAAGAAGAGAAATTTTTAAAAACACAAAAGGCAATTTATAAAAAGGCTCTTGATCATCTTTATGAAAATGTAAAAAGCCATCGTGGAAATGTGAATGCAATTCATCCGGAATATGTAGCTTCAGTCATTGATAAATTGGCAGAGGATGATGCTATTTTTTGCTTAGATACAGGGATGTGCTGCGTATGGGGAGCACGGTATATTCAGGCTACCAAAGGTCGCGATATACTGGGGTCTTTTGTTCACGGCTCAATGGCTAATGCCATGCCACAGGCCATAGGTGCTTCATTCGCCTGCCCTGATCGCCAGGTGGTAGCCTTGTGTGGTGATGGCGGACTATCTATGTTGCTCGGAGACTTGATGACCATCGCACAATATAAGCTGCCGGTAAAAATAATTATTTTCAACAACCGCTCTCTCGGTATGGTGAAGTTAGAAATGGAAGTAGCCGGCATCCCAGACTGGCAAACAGATATGATAGATCCAGTATTTGAAAAAATTGCTGAAGCTATGGGTATCAAAGGAATAAAAATATCCTCTCCGGAAGAAACAGAACCCCTATTGAAAGAAGTATTTGAAACAAGCGGGCCTGTTGTAGCCAATGTTATGACTGATCCAAACGCCCTGGCATTGCCCCCGCACATTGAGTGGGAACAAATGAAAGGCTTTACGATGAGCATGACAAAATTAATGCTTGGCGGACGTATGCAGGAAGTAATTGATACCGTAAAATCCAATATCAATCATCTGGATGACCTCCTATAATAATAAGAGATATTTATTGTACTAACTATTTCATGGATTTGTTTTGGCATTTCTCGAATTTAAAATAAAGATTTCGTTTTTTATATTGAACAAATCTCAAATTAGAGAATACAGGTCATTAAAGGCCTCAGTCATGGAAGGGTGTGTGTAAATAGTATCTCTCACCACCTGGTAATCCAACCCGCAGTTAATAGCCACCTGAATAGTATTGATCATTTCATGGGCGCCTAAACAAAACAACGTGCAACCTAAAATTTTATTGGTTTTCCGGTCAACAACCGTCTTCAACAAACCGTTCGTATCACCTTCTATTCTTGCCCTGACAACACTTGCTGCCCGAAGCTTCGCTACTTTAACCTCATAACCTTTTTCTACAGCTTCTCTCTCCCGCAATCCGATGTGTGCTAAGGGTGGCGTAATAAAAACAGAAGAAGCGACTTGCTTTCTTTGCTTCACGGAGATATATTTACCACCGGACAACTGGTTACGTATAATCCGGAAATCATCCAATGATATATAGGTAAACTGGAGGCCACCATTGATATCGCCGATGGCCCATATATTAGGAACATTGGTTTTCAAAAACTCATCTACCTCTATGTACCCTTTTTTGTTGGTACTGATACCGGCGGCTTCGATATTCAGACCGTCCGTCATTGGCTTTCTTCCGGTAGCAACTAAAAGAGCTGAGGCTTGAACACTGACCATTTCCCCCATCTTATTTTTGTATTGCACCTCTACATTATTCTCTTCCGTGTTTCCTATTTTTTGAACGGTTGCAGCCATAACGATATTTATTCTTTTTGCTGTCAGCACTTTATATACTTCACCTGCTACATCCTCATCCTCTTTGGGCAAAAAAGTTTCGTTGTCGTCCAGCACTATTACTTCTGAACCGAATTTTGCATACATATCTGCAAACTCCAATCCAATAAATCCGCCACCAATAATGACCAGTTTTTGGGACAGAGCAGATTGCCCGAGCAGGGAAATACTCGTAAATACGTTTTTGGTACGATCTATTCCTTCTATTGGCGGCAAAAATGGTTGTGAGCCTGTGTTAATAAAAATGCGGTTTGCCTTGATCCGGTATTCTTTTTTATTACCGCTGAGTTTTACCAGCACTTCGTTGGGTGAAATAAAAGAGGCCTCCCCTGTTATGACGGTTGCTGCCGGTAGTTTTTCAATTTTCTCAAAATTGAGCGTTCTCAGAAAAGAAGTCAATTCATTTTTCAAACTAAATGCTTCTTTATAAGGTATTTTTTCTTCCGCATTTTTTATTAAAGATTTTGTAGGAATGCAGGCTACATTGATACAGGAGCCGCCGTACATTTTATCGGATATTTCTATAAGAGCTACCTGCTCGCCTTTTTTTGCCAACCAGGCAGCAAGTGTCTTTCCTCCTTTGCCAAAACCGATAATCAGGTTATCGTAATAAGGCTCTATAGTTTTTTCCATTTGTTAAGTATTAAAGTATAATGAATAAGCAGACTCAGTAAGCAGGTTGGGTATTGGTTTCTACCGCTTTGCGTCTGAAACCGCGAAGTAAGTAACGGCTCATATTAGAAAGAGAAACTTTTTCATTACCACTATACAAACTTATAACTTTTTTTAAAAGGATGCCATAATTTTTGTTTTTGTAAAAACAAAAGAAGAAGCCCCCGTACCTTCACCGGCGCCCACTCCTGACCAGCAATTACTTACTGAAATCAGGGACTTATTGAAAAGCCGTAACTAAAGGATTCTGGAGTATTCTTTTTATTAACATCATGCCCTTTAATTGAAGCACTATGTTATTACATTAAATGACCCATTATCAATATTGCTGCACTCCGGGAATTGTTGGTTGTTCATTCTGATTTTGCTGTGAATTCTTATTATGATGTAAAAGCTGGAAATTTTTACTCCCGAATGTATAAGTAAGCTTGAGCCTGATAAAACGAGTTTTTATTTTTTCTATACTATTCTGTACATATAAATCTGGTATGAAGTAGTTGTATTCTAATTTACTGGTATTGAGTATATCAGAAAAACTCAGGATAGCAGATAGATCCTTTCTCTTGAAAAATGATTTTTTCAGCGCGATATCTATATAACCAAATACTCTTTCAGTTCCCTGTATAGTTACTGTTGGTGCATTATCATTGCCTGTGCTGAAGCCTTCGGTGGAGGAGACATCCTTTACAAAGTTGGGAACCGATGCTATATAATTTCCCGATAGCTGAATTTCAAAATTAGCCGGAAGCGTTATGTCTGAACTTAATTTTCCAAACCAATTGAACTTATGATTGGAAAGGTTTTGTGAATCAATATCAGCCATAATACTGGTATGGAATAAATTCAGGTCAGCTAAAATATTCCACCAATTAGTAATTTGCGTTTGGAAAGTAAATTCTGCCCCGTAATTATTGTTTTCTTTTGCATTAAAAACATAGCTGATAACCGTATCTCTTGAATTGTTATAGGGTGCTGTATAAGTGGTGATCAGGTTATGTGTGTTTCTGAAATAAAAGCTTGCGAGAAAGTTACTTCCTCCAAAGATTTTATTATAGTTGAGCTCAAAAGAATTGGTATATTCAGGCTGTAGTTCCGGATTGCCTTTTTGCAGGTTTTGCGGATTGGAATAATCAATGTAAGGAATACGCTGTGAAAAGCTGGGCCTGATTACTCTTCGGCTATAATTTAATTGTATCTGATCTCCCGGCGTCAGCTTATACGATAAAAAAAGGCTTGGATAAAGCTGTGGCCTATTATCTGCCTGACTGAATATAGCTCCTTTGGCAGGGGCAGCACCTGAATAACGGTATTCTTCGGCACGCAATCCAAGCTGATAACCGAATTTATTAATCTGATTTGCATACTGAAGATATCCTGCATAGATGCCTTCGTGAAACGTATAATCGGTTGACAGCAGGTCATTAAAAATATGATTTCCTGAGTCCAAGTCAAAGACATTATAACTGCTGGTGAAATTACGGTAAGTAGTCTTCAATCCAGCCTCTAACTTCGATTGCGCAGTGAGCGGATTCACATAATCAATCTGGCTAACAAAATAGTTAGTGCTGCCATTGATGGTGTTAGTTTGCACATTGGGTTCGTCCATAGGTTCCCCCGTATTATCATAAAACTGCGTCTGATAATTGCCATTACCGCCATTAGTGAATGTCCTTAAGTCGGCATCCGCGTTGAGTGTGTGTCCCTTTTTCCTGAAGTGATGGGTATAATTAATATCTCCGGAATAAAAGAGAAAGGAATAGCCATGAAAAGAATTTCGCAGACTGGTGGAATCGGGAAATTTATTACTATCCAGGTAGTTGCTCTGGAGGCTTTCATGGACTTTACGGGACCAACCTCCAACGGCGCCATCTAATGAAAGGGTATTCCTGTTATCTAAAAAATAATCCAATCCTGCACGACCGATTTGAAAATTTCCGTTATCCACTCCGCGGGAGTTTTGAGTTAGCCAACTATCGTCAACCAGATTATGTCTGGTAAGTGTTTGTGTGTATGGTCCGTTCCGGTCATGAAAGAAATAGCTAAGCGAAACATTAAAAGGCTTTTTTGAAAAATTCAGATCAGCGCCTTCATTATATCCGCCGCGCGTATCAGCTCTGGTGAACACTTGCCCGCTAATACCGGGCTTGTGGCTTTTCTTTAACACAATGTTGATAATACCTGAGGAACCTTCCGCATCGTATTTTGCCGAAGGGTTAGTGATAATTTCAACCTTTGCTATGCTTGATGCAGGGATCTCATCCAGTAGAAGCGGACTTCGTTTGCCATCAACGAAAATATTAGGAATACCATTCCTCAGCGTTACTGTTCCACCGATATTTACATTTACTCCCGGTATTTGCCTAAGCACATCGGTGGCATCACCGCCCGCGCTGATCAAGTCTTTAGTTACATCAAACACTTTTTTATCAATACTCATGCTGTAAGCAGGCTTTTCAGCAGTAATATTCACAGCTTTTAAAGCGGCAGTAGAAATGGACAGCTTGAAATTACCCAAATCCTGACTGGAATTTTTTGAGGTAATAGAAAACGGGTGATAAATGGTATTATAACCGATAAAATTAATCCGAAGAATGAATTGACCTATAGGGAGATGATCTATTTCAAAATCTCCATTTTCTTTAGAAAGAACACCGGTAATGACAATAGAATCTTTGGCTTTAAGTAGGCTGACAGTGGCAAAACCTATTCCTTTGTGAACTTGAGCATCAATGATTTTCCCATTTATCTGGTTAATCTGTGTCGTAGTCGTAGCGCTCTGCTGCGCAAAAATTATGGCAGGAAGAATGCATAAAACAACCCATAATCCGATTCGCTTTTTCATATTTTAGATTTTATCATCCACGGGATTATTTGCCGTTTGATATTGATCATCGCTGCAAATTTAATTGTGAAAAGATGAATCTTTAATGTGAAAATGGTTCAACCAGGCGAATTTGCTCTTGAACCAGACATGTTATCCTTTGAAAGTCTAATGGGTACTTATTCTTAAATACTAAAGCTGAATCTTTCTTGACGAAACCTGAGAATGTCCATTCCAGGACAGTTATTGTCCGGTTTATGGATTAATCGAGAGGCGTACTTCTTTAATTGCGTAGTTTTGTTATGAATCATGAATGGACTCATTAATTAAATGTCTAACAATTTTTTCGAGGCAAATGCGATTTATCAATTGGAATATAACTAAAGCGCCATTTAGAATTTCGAATAAAATAATATGGTTAAGCTCCCTCATCATGAGCTTGCTGATTTCTCTTCCCAAATTTGCAGGAATTCATTCTAATCTATATGAAGCAGTTATCACATCAGTTTTATACTTTTTATTTACCCTTTTAGTCTGGTATTATAATATTTTCACCATACCGGCCTATTCTCCAGGATCTGTGGACAATAATTTTTCAATTAAGCGTTTGGCAAAAGGCCTGCTTTTTGAATTGATCCTGATGTTTGTCTTAATCTGCGCCCAGCAACTTCTACTTCCGCATCTTGATTTTGGCTCTACCCTATTGATGTTCGAGGTCAAAGGAGTATTAATCTATCTGACTTTTTATATGTTCATCAGTTTCTTTTATCAAAGCTTCCTTAGTCAGCACGTAGGCATCGAACTGGAACGGGCAAAGACAGAAAACCTGAAGGCACAACATGAATTACTCAAGCAACAAGTGAATCCGCACTTTCTGTTTAATAGTTTGAATACCTTAAAATATATGGTAGAAACTAACGATAAGCAGGCAGTAAGTTTTATCCTAAAGCTTCGTGATATATACAGATATACCCTTGAAAGCCGCAAGATAGATTTAATCAAGCTTTCCGCCGAATTGAAAATCCTTGAGGCTTATATGTACCTGTTAAAAGCGCGCTTTGAAGAGGGAATTAACCTTTTCATTCATATTGATCAAAAGTATTATTCTACTTTTATACCTCCTTTTACCTTACAATTACTTATTGAAAACTGCATCAAACATAATATTGTCTCATTGGACCATCCTCTTGATATTAGTGTATATTCTGAAAAAGAGTTTATTATAGTTGAAAACAAGCTGCAACCTAAAAAAGTAACAGAGTCATCAACAGGATTAGGACTTGAAAATATAAATAATCGTTACATTCAACTGTCAGATAAAAAAATAGAGATCATCGCCAGCGAAACATTGTTTACTGTAAAGCTCCCTATTATCCATGAATATAATCATCATTGAAGACGAACTTAAAGCAGCAAAGTCGCTGGCGAGCCTGATAAACAAAATAAAGCCTGACGCTATAATAACAGCTCAATTACAGGGTATAGAAGATGCTGTTGATCATCTTATTCACAACAAAGAACCTGGTCTCATCTTTATGGATATCCAACTTTCGGATGGCTTGTGTTTTGAGATATTTAAAGCGGTAAAAATTCACTGCCCAGTCATATTTTGCACCGCCTATGGTGAGTATGCAATGGACGCTATAAAGGCCAATGGTGTTGATTATATAGTAAAGCCTTTCTCGAAAGAAGAACTGCAAGAGGCTTTTGAGAAGGTTGAGAATTTTAAAAATTTCTTCCAGCAGAATACTCAGCCAAATTTAGATGAACTATTAAGAACGATTGGGTTGGATGGCGGGAAAAAAAGTTTTCTGATTTCACAAAACAATAAATATATTACCGTACTAACAGAGCAGATAGCTTTTATTTATATAAAATTTACTTCTCCTTCTATCAGAACTTTCGAAGGGGAAGAATATTACATAAGCCAATCTTTGGACTATGTGCAAAATCAGCTATCTGATAAACAATTTTTCAGGCTAAACAGACAATACCTTATTAACTTTAGTGCCATTAAAGAAGTTGAACATTACTTTAACAGGAAGCTATTGGTAAGGCTTGTTGTTCCCTGTCCCGATGAATTATTAGTTGGTAAAGAAAAATCAACCGCGTTTTTACAATGGCTTGAAAATAGGTAGCAGTGAGAAAATATTTAACGTTGAAATTGGTATGATACCATTACTTTTTCATAATATGCTTTCACGCACAGAAGTCATTAGCCTTGAACAGCAATCCTCATTTTTTCCTTTCTGAAAAAGAAGGCAGCTTCCAGTGATATTTCAAAGCCAATAAACGTATGACAAGACAAATGATGAACCCTGCCGGGGATACCCATCCATTTGGAATACCCCATGAATGACCTGCTACAACTACCACCGCTCCCAGCAGCGCTGCAGAAGCATAAATTTCTTTTTCAAAAATAACCGGGATCCGGTTCAGGAAAATGTCACGGATGACACCACCGCCCACCGCCGTAATCATCCCCAGTAAAATAGCCACTTCATTATTGTGACCAAAGCTCAGTGCCTTCTCAGCACCCGAAACAGCAAAGAGTGACAATCCTAATGCATCAAACAATATTACAGGACGATCCAATAATTTCATGAGTGGGCTCAGCCCCATGGCTATTATAGCTGCAATCACGGACACTAATAAATAACGCCAGTCCGATAATCCAGCAGGAGGAATAGCCCCGATACAAACATCGCGTATGATACCCCCGCCACAGGCAACCGTAAAAGAAACCACCAAAACACCAAATACATCCAGGCCTTTGTCTCTGGCTGCAACAGCGCCGCTGATGGCAAAAGCAAAAGTGCCTGCCAGGTCAATAAATGTATAGAGGGAATGCAGGTTAATCATTATATTATTAGTTTCCATTCAGCCATGCGATAGCAGCAGTCATCATAGCTTGCAAACCCGTTTTAAGTGTTGGATTTATCACAGGAGCAAACTTAGGTGAATGGTTACTTGGAATGGAATTGATGTTATGATTCTTTTTAGCTTCCAAATATGTTTGGGGATCTGTGCCACCAATAAACCAAAAAACATAAGGCACTTCCCAATTTCTTCCAAAAACACTGAAATCTTCGCTGGCAGAAGCGGGTGCTGTTTCAAATGATTTATCTCCAAATTGGGCATCGAAAGCCTCGGCAACTTTCGCAGTGGCTGCTGCATCATTGTCTGTAACCGGGTAGCTGTCCAACGTAGTAAACTCCGGGCCTTTTGGCGCATTGGATGCAGCACATTCCGCACAACAAATACGTTTTACTGCTGAAAGAATATGGTCACGCACGCCATCATCAAAAGTGCGGATATTTAATTTCAACGTGGCATCGTCTGGTATAATATTCTCTTTGGTACCCGCCTGCAATGCACCTATGGTCAGAACGGCATTTTCTATGGGCGCTATCTCACGGGAAACAATGGTTTGCAACCGCATGGTAGTGGCAGCGGCCATAATCACAGGATCAATAGATGTTTGCGGGAATGAACCATGAGCGCCCCTGCCAAATATTTTTACTTTTAAGCTGTTGCCGGCAGATAAAATAGCGCCGCTGCGATGCCCAACAGTTCCTGCTTCGCCCACCATTACGTGCTGACCAAGAATAATATCCGGCTTAGGAAAACGAGCCATCATACCATCATCAATCATACCTTGAGCGCCGCGTCCTACTTCTTCCCCCGGTTGAAAAACAACCATCAGAGTTCCCTTCCATTGGCCTCTGTGTTCAGAAAATAATCTGGCTGCTCCCATCATCCAAGTCACATGCATATCGTGTCCACAAACGTGCGATACGCCTACTTCATTCCCATCTTCATCTTTTCCCTTCACCGTACTCGCATAAGGCAATCCGGTAGCTTCCATTACCGGAAGCGCATCCATATCGGCTCGAAGCATCACCACAGGTCCTTCTCCATTCTTCATAATGCCGATTACGCCTGTTGTGCCAATACCCGTTGATACTTCATATTGATATTTGGTTAAATAATCCGCAGCGATTTTAGCCGTGCGGAATTCCTGCATAGACAATTCGGGGTGAAGATGAATGTCTTTATAAATAGCTTCCAGTTCAGGAAGCAGCTTGTTCAAATCATCTTCAAGCTTGTGGTTGAAGGATTTGATATCTTCTGGTTGCATGATAGATAATAATTGTATGCGGTAAGGTACAACGTTTATTTGTTTTTTTCAAAACCCCGTTCTGGCACGTTGCAAGAAGAAAGGAATAGCTTTGCAATTGCAGCTATATTATTTTATCATGAAGTCTTCTATTTTTGTGAAGATATTAATTAATATTACAGTTTGTAAAGAAACAAGCTTCCGGGCCTGTTTAAACGGGAGACAGGGACTAAGGAAATTTTGTCGCAATCAAACCTTATGGATTTACTAAACATCATTACTATACTCATCATTATAAGTGCTGTATTCTCTTACCTGAATGTGCGCTTTATTAAGCTACCAGGAACCATTGGAGTGGTTACTATTGCGGTTGTGGTTTCCATCCTTATTCTGATAGCGGGGAAAACAAGTGTGGGAATGGCCAACATCTTTAGAAATCTGGCAGAAAATATCAATTTTTCAGATGTATTGCTGAATGTAATGCTGGGATTTCTGCTATTTGCCAGCGCTCTTCATTTCGATTATAAAGAATTGAAGAAGCAGCGGCTGCCGGTGCTTCTGTTAAGTACGCTGGGTGTGCTTGTCTCCACAGGTGTATTTGCAGTATTGCTTTATGGCATTGCCAGGCTTTTACGAATAGACCTTCCTATGATCTATTGCTTTGTATTTGGCGCACTGATTTCTCCCACGGATCCTATTGCCGTTTCAGCCATTCTCAAAAATTCTAAAATCCCGCCAAAACTAAATACGATTATTTCCGGTGAATCTTTGTTCAATGATGCCGTTGGCTTAATACTGTTTGTTATTTTTCTCAATATTGCAGAGGGCTCCGGTAAAGAATTATCGGCTATGGTTGTTTTCAAAATGTTTATTCAGGAAGTAGCCGGAGGTATAATCATAGGGGCTGTTTTGGGCTACCTTGGATACCGGATGATCCGGTCTATCAAAGATTTTCAAAGTATTCTTTTAATATCTATTGCACTCGTTTTAAGTATTTCAGCAGTTGCCCACCAGCTTCATGCTTCTATCCCTTTGGCAGCAGTAACTGCCGGACTTATCATAGGAACTAAAACACTTGATAAAAGACATATTGCCAATCAATTTCTAAACAGGATATGGCAGTTGCTCGACCAGGTGCTGAATACAATTCTCTTTGTCATGATCGGACTGCAATTGGTTGTTATGCCCTTTCTTAATCATTATTGGCTAATAGGCCTGTTTTCAATCGTTATTGTTTTACTGGCCAGGTTAGCAAGTGTTTCATTACCGGCTATCCCGGTACTTCGGAAAGTAAATTTCTCCAACTTTTTCATCCTTACCTGGGCAGGCCTGCGTGGCGGCATTTCAATAGCTATGGCATTGACTCTACCGGCATCACCTTATCGCGAAATCATTCTTTCCTGCTGTTATATCGTGGTTATATTTTCTATTATCGTGCAGGGGCTTACACTGAATAGCATCGTGGAAAGAGCAGCACGTGTAAAGGATTAAGTGATAAAAATTAAACCAATTCCGTTTCTATCTCTATCGGATTGCTCAGGATTTTGTGCACCGGGCATGCATTGGCCACAGCAAGTAATCTTTTTCTTTGTTCCGCGTCCAGTGAACCTATGAATTTAATTTTCCGATTGATAATTGTTTTGTTTGCGGTTTCATCTTTTTCCAGGTCAATATCAACCTTCATCTCCTCCAATGGCCACTGCTTTCGATCTGCAAACATGCGCACAGTAGCGCTGGTGCAAGCTGCCAACGCTGATGCCAGTAATTCTTTGGGGGAAAACCCAATATCTTTTCCTCCTTTATCTACAGGTTCATCGGCAATAACAACATTCCCGGTGGGAGATTTGATTTCAACTTGATAATGTGCTGTTCCAATAACTGATAATACTTTAGCCATGATAGATTTGAATTAATGAATTTTAATTTATACGCTATTGCCTGATTGACGAATTTAATCATTTCGAAGCAATTTTGCATTAATTGCAACAACAATGGTACTTAAACTCATCAGTACTGCCCCAACTGCCGGACTAAGCACCAAACCCCAATTATAAAGCACTCCTGCTGCTAAAGGAATAGCAAGGATATTGTAGCCTGCCGCCCACCAAAGATTTTGTACCATTTTGTTGTAGGTGGCTTTGCCAAATAAAATCAGGTTGGCAATATCCTTCGGGTCAGAGTTTACCAAAATAATATCTGCCGTTTCTGCTGCCACATCTGTTCCCGAACCAACAGCTATTCCTACATCTGCTTGCGCAAGGGCGGGCGCATCATTTACGCCATCGCCTGTCATGGCAACATATTTACCTTTTTGCTGAAGTTCTTTTACTTTATCTAATTTTTCATGCGGTAATACATTGGCTAAATAGCCGTCCATTTTCAATTCATCGCTTACCTTCTTTGCCACTTTTTCATTATCTCCCGTCAGTAATAAGTTTTTAATTCCTGCTTCTTTAAGCGTTTGAATTGCTTCCAAAGAACTTTCCCTTATCTGGTCGGAAAAGGTAAAATACCCGGCCACTGATTTGTCCACCAATACATACACTACTGTTCCTGTATATTCATCATTTGTTTCAGATATGTTGATATTTTGTTCTTTCACGTAATTAGGCCCGACTACTTTAATTTCTTTCCCTTCGACAGTACCTTCCAGACCTTTGCCCGGTAGGTAATTAAAGTTTTCTGATTTAGGAATTGCAATACGCAATTCTTTGACCTTTCGCATTAACCCAGTTGCGATGTAGTGTTCTGAATGTTGTTCGATGCCCGATGCCAGCCGGAGCAACTCTTTTTCATCAAAATTTTTGTTCAGCACTTTCACTTCCTGTAATTCGTGTGAACCTTTTGTAAGTGTTCCGGTTTTGTCAAAAATAATTGTGGTAATCAATCGTGCATTTTCAAACGCTGTTCTGTTGCGAATGAGCAAACCTTTTTGAGCAGCAATGGAAGTTGATATAGCTACCACCAAAGGTACAGCTAAACCTAAAGCATGAGGGCAGGAAATGACCATGACTGTAACCATCCTTTCCAAAGCGAATACAAATGGAAAACCAAGCAGCAGCCAAACAACAAGTGTAATTACGCCGCCACCCAAAGCAACAAACGTTAGAATCTTTGCTGCACGGTCTGCAAAATTTTGTGTGTTCGACTTTACCTTTTGCGCATCTTCTACCAGTTTTACCACTTTATTCAGATAGCTGTCTTTCCCTGTACTTAGTACTTTTATAGTAAGTGAGCCATTGCTGTTCACTGCTCCGCCAATTACTTTGCTATCCTTTTCTTTTTTTACTGGCTTGCTTTCGCCTGTGAGCATACTCTCGTCAACATAACTTTCGCCTTCTGTTACCAAACCATCCACCGGAATTTTTTCACCTGGTTTTATCAATACAAAGTCACCAATTTTTAAATGGCTTACAGGCATATCGTGAATCATGCCATTAACAAGATGATGTGCAGTGGAAGGCATCATTTTTACCAACAATTCAAGCGAACGGGATGCACCCATGACTGACTTCATTTCAAAATAATGCCCGATAAGCATAATGTCTATCAAGGTTGCCATTTCCCAATAAAAGTCCATTCCAGGCAGTCCGAAAGTAATGGCAACACTATATGCCCATGCTACAGTAATAGCTACACCAATAAGTGTCATCATTCCGATGGCTTTGTCTTTTACTTCATCATACAATCCTTTAAGAAAAGGATAGCCACCATAAATAAAAATGAAAGTGGAAAGAACGGATAACACATACCTGTCTCCCGGAAAAGCAAATTCAAATCCTATCCATTGCTGAATCATGGGTGACAGAGCAAGCACAGGAATGGAAACTATGGTGCTTATAATAAACCGTTTCCAAAAATCAGCCACATGGTGTCCCGCATGTTTATCATGGCCTTCGTGGCCTGTTGGGGGATTCATGCTGTCTTGGGAATGATTGTGAGATATATGAGAAGTATGATCTTCCATCTTTTGTTAACTTACAACTTCAGACGTCGCAAATTCCTCCATTTTTGTAATCAGGTCATTTTCTACGGTATATATCTGAACCCATTTTTGCTTCAGCTCTTTCCCTGAACGTTTCACTTTTTGGTGTTCTTGCCCCAGAACGACCACTTTGTTCTCCTCAACAATATATTCCAGCGGTTCAAAACTGATTATTTCTGTGTTGCCCAGAATGTTACTTATAAAGGTACGAGCACCTTCCTTTCCTTCATAAGTACCTTTAGGAATAATTTGTGTGCCGTGGTAAATCCAAACAGTATCGTTGGAAACGGTTGCTACGAATTTCTCTACATCGCCATTGCCAAAGGCGGTGAACATTTTTTCTACTACTGACCTTGCTGAATTTTTCATTTTAATTTCGTTTTATATTGGTTATTGTTTGTTCTGTCTTTATTATGATTAAATCGTTCAAAAATGATTCTATCATTTTACTGAGCCAGGTACCCGCCATCTATATTATAATAGGCTCCTGTAACAAAAGAGGCTTTATCTGAATTTAACCAAAGAGCCAGTTCTGCCACTTCTTCGCCAGTTCCTAACCTTCCTATAGGATGCAGCCCTACCAGCGCCTTCAGGACATCATCATCTAATGACTCGGTAAGCAGCGGCGTAACAATATAGCCAGGGCCAACAGCATTGATCCTGATATGCTGATCCGCGTATTCCAGCGCTGCCGCTTTGGTAAGGCCTACCACTCCGTGCTTTGCAGCTACATACGCTGGAGAACCTTTTGTCCCGGCTTTGCCCAAGATAGAAGCTATATTTATTATACTTCCTCCACCCGACTTCAGCATAGCTGGGATCTGATAACGCAACCCGTAAAAAACACCTGACAGGTTGATGGCAATAACTTTATCCCAGCCATCAACCGGATATTCTCCGGTTTGCTTCAACGGGCCGCCAATTCCGGCATTATTCACGGCAAGGTGTAAGCCTCCAAAGGTTTTAACTGTTTCATCCACTAACCTTTTACCATCTTCCGGATTGGAGGTATCTGCTTTTACAAAGACAGCTTCTCCGCCATTTTGTTTAATCTCTGAAACGGCATCGTTACCTGCCTTTTCATCAATATCCGAAACTACCACTCTTGCACCTTCTGCAGCGTACAATAACGCAATCGCTCTGCCAATACCGGATCCCGATCCGGTAACGATGGCAACTTTGTTTTCTAACATTTTCATGATCATTTATTTTAAATGTTATTAATAAGATCTACTGTCAACTTATCTATCATTGATATATTACAATGCCTATCCCTCTTGTCTTATAAATTCTCCATCAGCCTTTATCTTTACTTCATCGCTGACCATAGCCTTGGGGAATTTGGGACCTATATTAAAATCGGAACGTTTTAAAGTGCCGGTTAGTTGAAAACCCGAAGTTATATCTTTGGATTGCGGATTTTCAATCGTTCCCCTGTACCATAAGTCCATCACAACTTCTTTGGTAACCCCATGTAAAGCCAGATTTCCAATGATCTTGTATCTATCTGTTCCCACTTTTTGGATTGAAGTACTTTTATAAGTCATGATGGGAAACTTTTCTACATGGAAGAAGTCTTCGCTGCGCAAATGGTTGTCCCGCACCTCTATTTCAGTATTGATGGACTTTACATCAACAAACAGCTCAAAAACAGCATCGCTAAAATCCTCCTTGTTCGCAATAATTGTCGCATCAAAGGAATTAAACAACCCGGCTACATCGGAAATGCCCAAATGGACTGTCGAAAAAGTGAGCTTAGAGTGATTCGGATCGGACTTCCAGCTTGTCTGTGCAAAAACAGAAAGCGTCAAAACAAAGCTAACAAGCGTTAATGTGATTCTTTTGATCGTGTTCATGATAAATGATTTTAAAAGCTTAAGAAATTGATTATTTATTAAAAAACTAAGGATTTATTCTAAGAAATTAGTACCCTACCGTAAAACGCTGACGGATGTGTTTCGGATTTTCTGCTTCATCCACAATAGCCACAGCCAGGTCTTCCACCGTAATAAAACTCTTCTTGTTTTCATCAAATACCGGATTGTCTAATGCAGTTCTGTAAGTACCTTTTCTGCCATGAGGGGCTTCTGCATTCATCTCAATGGCGGGACTCAGGTAAGTCCATTCCAGTGCTTTCTCCCCTCTGAGAACAATCAGATAATCACGTGCTGCCAGCGCTCCCTGCTTCCAGGCATCCGGAAATTCGGGAGTATCCACCAATTGGAGACCCGGTGCAATAAACAGACTTCCAGCACCACCAATTACTATCAGCCTTTTCACACCGGCTTGCTTTACAGCTTGCTGTATAAACTCTGCTCCTTTCATGAAATCATCATATATATTCGGATTGGCCCAGCCAGGGTTATATGCACTTATAACTACATCATGACCATTCAAAAGTTCTGCAAAATGACCAGCGTCAAAAACATCACCTTTCACCTTAGCAAGATTATCATTTTCATCCTTCAGTTTCTCGGGATGGCGAATGATGGCCGTCACCTGATGTCCGCGACCCAATGCTTCTTTCAAAACGGCTGTACCCACAAAACCGGTGGCGCCTATTAATGCTATTTTCATGATTTATAAATTTTAATATGATTACTTATTCGCAATTCCCATCAACCGAGCAAGAGGCTCCGTCATTAAGAACTACAATTTTATTCTCTTTTTCAAACTCATCCCAGCTTTGTCTTAGTGCTCCCAGAAATGTCTCTGTTGGCTGTGCGCCCGAGACAGCATATTTATCATTGAATACAAAATACGGTACACTACGGATACCTAACGATTGCGCCTCTGCTTCATCCTGCCTTACTTTATATGCGTAGTCATCAGAAGAAAGTGCTTCTTCAACCACTTTTTCACTCAAACCGATTACAACTCCTGTTTGAAGAAGCACTTCTTTATCATCTATGCTTTTACCTTCTGTAAAATGTGCTTTGAATAATTGTTCTTCGGCTTCATTTCCTAAGCCTTTCGCTTTGGCCAACTGTATCAGCCGGTGCGCATTAAACGAATTGGCTACTACTGCTTTATTGAAATTGAGTTCCAACCCCACTTCTTTAGCTGCTCGAACCGCATATTGCGTCATTTGTTCTGCCTGGGCTCTGCTAATCCCTTTATTTTGGGCAAGATGATCCAAAGTATTTACATCAGGATTAGTTTTCAAATTCGGATCCAGTTCAAAGCTGTGTCAGACCACTTCTACCTGTATTTTATTCGGAAATTGTTCCAGTGCATTTTCAAATTTGTGTTTGCCAATGTAGCAAAATAGGCATCTTACATCCGACCAGATATCTACTTTCATCATTTTCATTATTTATGATTTTATGGTTATATTGTTAAATGGTTATAGGGTTCTAAATAAAAGCAGATTACATCAGGCAAGGTTGACCTGAATTTTTTTATTAGATAGCGCAGCATCCACACTTAATCTTCCACCACCGGCTATCAGGGATATGATAATCAAACCAAATAACAGGATAAAGTATTCTATGCCTTCTCCCTTGCCGCCCTGCATGCCCCAGTTCATAAAGAACCCATTAGTCAGGATAGCGGAAAATAGAACACCAACAAAGTTTACTCCGATGGCGAAGGCAGCTACCCGTGTTAATAATCCTACAACTAATAACAGAGACCCAAAGAATTCAATAATGATGACTAAAAAACCAATGATCCATGGTAGTCAGGCTCCCTGCGTCATAAAACTCATGGTTCCTTCAAATCCGCCGCCACCAAACCAGCCTGCTAATTTCTGTGCGCCGTGTGGAAAGATGGTAATAGCAATGGCTAAGCGGGCAAATAATGCAGCCCAGTTGTTCGGATTTGTTTTGATAATATTCATAGTTTTTACTTGGTTGTTTAAAATTTAGAATAATAATAAAGATTTATTTATGCTATTGCCTTTAACAAGCTGGTTGTATAGCCTGCCTGGTTAAAAATATTTTCAATGATAACGGTAGCTTCATCTGCACCTGTGATATGCATTTCCTCAGAAACGGGATCAAAAATAACCTCTACCCATTCCGTATTCGGTAGTAATTGCCGGAAGCTTTTTATCTCTTCCATTAAAATTGATGATTGATTTTCTTTATTCAAAAAATAAACTAGTATCTTTTGATTAGCCACTTCTTTGATCTTTTCTGAAAATCCGGGATCAAAATTCAAATTATCAAATACAATGATATCTGCTTCCCAGCAACCTTCATGTGCACAGCTAATGGTTTCTATATCGGCATCCGGTATATGATTTAAGATTTGCCGGGACAAGTCCTCAAAATGATTGCCTTCTTTGGTAACCAGCACTAACGGGTAACTTTCAGCAGCCAGCTTTTGGATCAGATTGCTGCATGTTTTATCTGCTTCACCTATAAATGCTATCGTTTCTTTTACTTTCATCCCTTTGTAATTTTGTAATGCAAAGATACAACGGGGTGAAAGCGCTTACCAATGACTTAAGCTAATAAATAGCATTGATCTATGTCACATTATTTGCGGGCCGCTATTTGTCCGCGAACGCGGCTCAATGTTTCACGCGTTACACCGAGATAAGAAGCGATCATGTGTTGGGGAACCCGTTGAAGAATATGGGGAAAGTTTTGAATCAATTTATAGTATTTTTCCTCTGCCGTATCACTAAATGAGGCAATCAGCCTTCTTTGAGTAACAATCAGGTTTTTCTCAATAAGGATGCGAAAATAGCGTTCGAAAACAGGGATTTTTTCTAACAACAAATCCCACGCAGGTTTGGTCATGAGCAGCAATTCACAATCTTCCAAAGCCTCTATGTTATATTTGGACGGCTCGCCCGTCAGGAAACTGGATAAGTCGGCTGCCCACCAGCCTTCTAATGAAAATTGCAGAATATGTTCAGTGCCTTTCTCATCAATGATGAAAGAGCGCAAGAGTCCTTTTTCTACAAAGGCGGTGTATTTACAAACATCATCTTCCCCAAGCAGGAATCTTTTCTTTCGCAATTTTTTTGGCTGAAAAAGTGTTTTACAAAAATTGAATTCTTCTTCGCTTATGGAAATGTTTTCTCTGATTTTTTCATATAATAATTCATACATGCTTAAAATAGTTTTGTGACGCTGCGATTATTACAAAAATAGCAAATCTTATGGCATGATAGATATATCCATATACAACCATACTGCTGCTAAAATGAGCCGTCCCATCAAATTGATATCAAAAAACTTGTAAGCACGATTATCATAGCATAACTTAGCATGTAATCATTAATTTTAAAATCAACATTTATGGCAAATATCAAAAGTTTTTCAGAGCTGCAACAAGCTATTAATAATGGCGACAAAGAGTTAATTATTCAGTGTAGCATATTATGTTTTCACTCCATTATTTTACCCGAGAATGTGATACTTAAAGGAGGGAGCCAGCCAATGCCGATGCTCTCCTTTAACAATGGAGATGGAATCGGGCTTTCGGCAGGAAATACTATATCAAATCTGAGTATTCAAACAGCAACAAATCAAAAAGCCATTTATACAACGATCGCAAAAGAAGATTTAGGAAACTTCATTTTTGAAAATCTGACAATTACGGGACAGTTTTCTTTCATTGCAAGAACAGGGGTAATGAAGGCTTCTATCAAGATGAATCAAATTGACATTGTTGCCGCAGATGCCAAAAATAGCATAGAGCAGCCACAGAAATATGGAGTGAATGCGTTACAGGGCGCTTTAACCATTTACAACTTTAATAATAACCCTCAAAGCAATATTAATTTGTCTGCCGAAAATATTTCTATTGGCAGAAAGAATGCTCCTGTAACGGGTTCAGGTATTTTCATAGCAGGCGCAAGTGATCATGGAGGGTGGATAACCATTTCTAAGCTGCATACAAAGGCTGTTTATTCCAATGGTAAAATTCCTTTCGGAGTTGCAGATATTATTACGGCAGGTGTTTTTATTGTGAATGGAGTGAGAGCAAAAGAAATTATTCACGATGGGGAAATTGTTACTTATGGTGTAAATGATATGGTTTTAGATACCTGGGGGGAAGTTGAAGGTTGGACGTGCAACGCTCCGGTAACATCTTACGGACCAAGCGGTGTTGGGTTTGTCAACTTTGGCGTTGTAAAAAAATTTGTTGCCAATGCGCCAATTGAAACTTATGGTCTAGGGGCCAGAGGATATAACCAGTATGACGGAACAGTTGAGGACATTACTTTCAAATCAATCAGTACTTTCGGCGATGGCTCTGTTGCAATACAAATAAGTAAAGCTATCGGTAAGCTCACCGTTTACGGTGACGTGATTACTCATGGCAGTGTGGGTAACTCATTAGTAAAAGGTGTTAACGTTGAATTACCGGCTGTGGCATTGAGCATAAAACCTGGGGGTGAAGTGCAGGAAATAGACATTAAAGGAAGCATTGTAACATACGGTGAAGATGTAATAACTTATGAGGTAAATACGGGAACAGTGAAAAAAATAAATATAGGGGGGCAGATTATAGCCAATGGCAAGAATTCAAAACCTCTGTTAATTGAAAATAACGGGCAGACCCCGACTGATGACTTGAAAATAAAAACTACCCGCTAAATCAAAAAAATGGGTAACCGTATTATTGTAAAAGCATTCAAATCTTCCACCGTTATCAATGATGGAGATATGCGCCTTCTAAGGTCTTTACCTGCTTTCAATATAGAATCTTTAGGGCCTTTTGTCTTTTTAGACCATTATCAGCACCAAAGTAAAAGAGGTATCGGAGATACTTCGCATCCGCATGCCGGCATCGAGGTAATCAGTTATTTACTGGATGGAAGCGTAGTGCATAAAGACAGTTTGGGAAACGTTGACACATTAAATGCAGGCGATTCTCAATTTATAAAAGCCGGTAGTGGTATGCTTCACAAGGAAACTCCCCAAAGCGGAAGACACGGATTGAAATTATGGACGAGCTTGCCGGCAAAAAATAAATTTGATAAGCCTGAATATTTTTCCTTCAAAGCAGACAAAATACCTGTTATTGAATTGGAGGGCAATACGATAAAAGTGATAGCAGGCAATGTTAATGGAAAAGAGGGTATTTTGCCTGTTACAAGCCCGGCAGTGCTGGCATATATTCATTTTAAAACAGGCCATGAGGTAACTTTGAAAATAGATGAAACGTTTCAGTTAGGCGTTTATGTGTTGCAGGGTGGCATCATGGTGGGTGTACAAGGTCCGCTCGTAAAAGGCGACATAGGCCTGCTTTCTAATGGGGCGCAAATAAATTTAAATCCCACAAGAGATTTACCGGCGGATTGTATTGTTTTGGGGGGCCAGAAAATAGCTGAGCCACTAATATTTGAAGGCCCGTTTGTAATGGCCACTATCGAAAATTTAAACCTTACTAAACGAAATTACGCATAGGGAAAAATGGGCACATTGGATGGTGTGCCATTTTAATAGAATATGGATTTGTAGTGAAATGTACATATTAGCCAGTATAAAAAAACCATAGCAATTAAAGTAAGTAGGGCTTGCTCAACAACTCAATGAATATTTTAGAACGGGATTTTTACCCGAATAGCTGGATATTTTGTATCCTTTGAAGTAAAGAATTTAATATTTGGACATATTCTAACTCCTTTTAAAACAAAGGTAACAGGGAGTGAAAAATTTGATGCATGGGGTTCGAGCATTTTCTTATAAAGACCTTGCATCAAGGTTAGTATAAATAGACTGAAACTCTTAGTGGGATTCATTTTATTATTATTGAGCAAACCCTATTTAAACTTTTATTGAGCGTCGTGGCCATCTCAATTGTAGGGATTACCAATATTGTTTTCAACAAAATAGTAGGCTCCCTCAAAAATATAACGAGTAGCCCCGGTATGGAAACGGGATTAAAGAAATGGCGCAGTGGTATTGAAGCTGTTATATCCAATTTCAAAAGAAGATTTGGAATGTTTCGCCGTGATTGGAAAGAATTGAACCATTTTAAAGCAAAAGTATTCTGAAAGCCATAGCTTACAACATCAGAGTAATGACGGCCTTGGTATTGGAACGGCTCGAATTAGAATAAAGCGACCGGTACCTAAATTGGGTAGATGTGAATGTGCCCATGAACTAAAAGGATAGTGCATTTCTATGAATAATGCCAAATAAAAAGAGAAAGACGCATCAAAAAATGTTCGTGACATTATCTTTTTATTTAAAATATTGATTTAGAAATAATTTTTATTGTTAAAGCGACGAAAACTAAAATTTTTTAACCGACTTTATAGACAGACACTAAGTAGCGGCTTATTCCCAAAAAGATTAAACACCTTCATCTCTTCAATTCGTCTCTTTTATAAAAAGTTGTCTTTTCAAAACATAATCAAAAACATGAATCAACGATTTTAAGGGCAGACACATGTTTAAAACTTTCCATATCTTTTATAGGCTTCAACCGGGTCAACACCTTTTAAAATAGCCGTTCTTACCCTATTTTCTGTTTGTAATACTTTTTCTGTTTGGTTAATTACTTCTTCCACTATCGCCAATGGTATAATGACAATCCCATCTCTGTCTGCTATTACATAATCCCCCGTATGGATTTTAACTTTGCCAATGACAATAGTGCCAGCAAAGGAGGTGGCTTCCCATTTTGTTACTACATCCACGGGAGTAAGATATTTACAAAAGACCGGAAAATTAATCTTCTCAATAAATGCAGTATCGCGGCACCCGCCATCTACTATATATCCCCTAACCTCTTTATGAAGTAGCGTTTCAGCAGACAATTCACCCATGTGAGCGACGGTGGTATCATGTGGTTGGCAAATAATTACATGACCACTTGGGGCCCTTGACAAAAGTTCACACCACTTTAATAAGCTATCATATTCACTGATGGTATTGTTCCTTTTACCTTCAATTGTAAAGACTGTCCCTGTAATTTTATGATGAATATTTAATGGATTAATATTATACGGCAGCACCTGATCAGGATAACCCATAGCACGAAGCACATCATATACAGCTCCGGTGTAACATTGCTGCAATCTATCAGAGAAGGATAGTTTTGTATTTGGTTTATTATCTGCGTCCATTTTTAGTCATTTCAAAATATTATTCTTGAAAAAATGGTCAAGGGCATCCGCGTCAAGGTACTCGTCATCAAGGGTGTCGTAAATTGCATCTAAGGCAACGGGAACTTCAGTATCAGTCGCGATTAATTCAAGTACCTTTTCCCTTTCTTTAGAAGAAGAAACAGGTACGCTAAAATTCCAATACTTACCATCAATATCCTTTTCTGACCCGCTGATCAACCAAAGACCAATTTTATCTTTGATCTGATTCCATTGACTTTTCAGATCACTTCCTTCCGTTAATAAAACTGAAGTATTTAGAGCGAGCTTAAGATTAGAAGCCCCCACATTTCTTATAAATTCCATAGCATCTGCTAAATTATAAGGAGGAATGCCAAACCTTACCCGTAGATTTAAATGGATATCATATTTTTCTGAAATTTTACAAAGGGAAATAAAAGTCTCTTTAAAAGAATTCCAAGTCTGCTCTTGTGTAAAATTATTTTCAGGGAAACGGTGTAGTGGTAATATTATTTCTTTTGCCTGAAAAAGGGACATTTTGCTTAATACATCTTCAATCTTAGCCATACTATTTGCATAAGCATCATGGAGATTATTAATCAATCGCAACTTTGGGAAAAAATCAACTCCCGAAGTTAAATCAACTATGATTTTTAATTTCTGCCTTTTAATCCATCCGGATTCTTGTTTCAAGACGGATTCTTCTTTTTGAGCCAGATACTTCCAATCTAAAACTACCCCATCAAAATGCTCAAAGAAAGTTGGTCTGCGCAATATCTCATTTTTTACCATTCGGATACTTCTTAGCGGTAAGTAACGATCTCTGGGCCGTTGGGGAGGGATTGCGGACCCGATTTGTACTATATTCTGCTCTTGAACGTAGACTTCGAAGATACGAATATCACCCCCGGCCATGGTATTTGGACCGCTAATGCCTATTTCTTTTTTATCTATTCCTTCGGGCAAATATCCAATAGCTGTTTTTTCGGATTGATCCAACGTTACTTCTTTTATTGATCCAATTTCTCCACAATGAGAAGATATATTAAATGGATACTCATTCCATGAATTATTGGCGATTCCTAGTAGATACTTCCCATCTCCTTTGCAACAGGTAATCAGGCTTAGTGAATCTCCCACATCAAATAATTTTTGATTACTAAATTCTTCATCTAATATGGCATGTACGTGGTTTAAAATTGGGAAAGGATTGGGCAACGGGTTATCAATTTCACTTTTCATATTTTGGCCGGATGTAATGATATTCATGTTGCTGATACCAAAAGCGCTGGCTAAAACAGTTACCCTGCCATTACCATATCCTGTTCGTACTGCGAGGGGAGTATTACCAGTTGTCGCCAGAATATCTGCATTTTCGGGGAAAGACAAGGAATAATAATTAAATGATACTTTTTCCGTGAATTTTTTGTTCCCTACAAAAACGGGGTGGTCTGTTTTTATATTCTTGTTTGCAGAATTGGTTTTTATATTGCCAAGGCCTTCAGGAAATTTACTTAAATTACCAGATGTAATAATTAGATGACCTCCATTTTTAATATAATTTTGCAGCTTATTATAAATCTCTTTGCCTCCGGAAAGTTCTCCTGCAATAACTAAGATTGGATACTGAGCCAAAATCCAATCTTCTGCATCACTGAGGACACAATCTGCAATATCGCCATATGGTGTACGACAAATAAATCCCGACTCATCATGATAATAAGAAGAATTCTGATAGCCGGGATAAATCATGTTTAATACTGCATCCGTCAGGTAATCACCGGGATCATAAGGCAAATTTCCCCAGACCCTATATACATCTGAAGAGTATAGATGCCTTGGAAATGTCCAGCCTGCAAAGAAATCCAACATAAGTGCAACCGGAGTGTACATAACTCCTGGCTGGCCATTCTTTTTGACCCATTTTACAGCATTTTGCTGTATATGACCAATTGGGGTGAGTGCATCATTATTGGCCTTTGCCCTGGAAAAATCTTTGATCTTTTTTTCGTAAAACCACCCTTGGTCAAAACCAACCATCATGGAATTATACAAAATATGGCTATACATTAGTCTTTTCATCAGGCTCAAACTTGTTCCCTTGCCAGGCCCATGATCTTCCCCGCTTGAGTTATAAGATTTATATCCCCAGCGATTCCACCCCGATGAATTACCAAACCAAGGAACACCATACTGCTTCCCTGCTCCGCGAATAAAGGAGTAATACACTTGTCCATTAGGAAGCGCTTCCCCCGTTTCAGCCCCGATCAAGTTATAAACCCCTTCTTTTAGAAAATAATGTCCGAAGTTAAGTGAAACAAGAGTCGTTATTTTATTTCTCAGATCATCAGTTAGTTGTTCAAAGTGCTGTTGAAAATTAAAGTATTGATGAACCCTATTAGCCGATCTGGGATACATTTCAATTGCATAACCACCAATATATCGTCCATCCTGTTCTCCATTATCCATCCCCAGCCAATGATCTCCCAACTTTGAACTAAATAACTCAGATAGCTTTGGAGAAAGTTTAAATTGTTCCCATGATCCAAGTCCACTGGTGCCAGGAATATATTTTAATTTTGTTAGTCCGGATCCTGGAACATATCCCCATATATCGAATAAAAAAAGTCCTCTGCGTTGGAATTCGTCAATTAAAGCTGGAACATTATCAGCAGATAGGAACCCATGATTGGGCCAAATCACATTTCCCAGATGAAAAACTTTTGTATAAATATCCAAGTCCTTTGAATAATTTACGATTTTATTACCTTCAATTTGAAAACTTCTTAATGTCATGAAATTTGTTTCATTGCTAAATGTATTCCAGTCTGGCGGCTTAACAAATCGGCGTTTATCGTCTGGATACTCACGTGGGTTTAGAAGATGAATGTTTATGTAATGCTTAGTAGAATTGGCGCTTTCTTGTTTGTTAATTGTAAGTAATTTATCTCCCACAGTGATATTGGGCAATTTGTTTACATATCCAATAGGGGCAAGAATGAGCAAATTCTTGATAGCAGTTCTTCTATTTATAGCCATAATAAAAATTTTTGAAAATGAATTAGCGAGAGAACTTAATGTATTTTATAGGTCAATATTTTCAGGAGAACGATATTTTACTGTTTGCAAATGCTCGCAATATAAAACCAACTCTCCATCATTTTTAAACACTTCATAAGCTGCGCAATATAGCCCCATGTCTTTATATTTTGGTTGCTTGCTCAAGTCAGTTTTAATAGTATAAATAGTATCACCTATAAAAACAGGCTTGATGAATCGTAGTTTATCATAGCCATAGCTAAATGCATTCACACAGTTAGTCGCCACCAAACCTAACCCAACACTGAAAACAAATGCCCCGGCCACTAATCTTTTCCCAAATACCCCTTCATTCTTTGCAAAAATCTCGTCAGCTACATAAGGGTGCATATCTAAAACGAGAGCATTGAATTGCATACTCTCTCCTTCACTGATAGTACGCCGTATAGAGCGTATTTTCTTTCCTATTACAATGTCCTCGTAAAACCAGTTTTCGGCATTCCATATAGGAATATCTTTGTGCTTCGTTGGATCAGGGTTCGGATTCATATAAAATATCTATTTGTTACATTGAATGATTAAGTTACTTATTTTTACTGCACCATCATTACTTGATTTATAGGCAGCTTCCACACACGCCATAGTATAAATACAGTCCTCTACAGAATTATCGGGTGTATTTACAGGGTCCTCCGCAGCCTTCATCATCTCTCCCATAGAGCCTATAAAGGCATGCGGGAACCAACTTCCTTCAATTTCCTTTGTTTTCCATTCTGCTTCTTTTCCCTCTTTTATAATGGTATATTCAAATAAGTCTGGAACACCCGTAGGATAATTCATCAATACACCCATCTTTATTCTAATCGCCCCTTTTGTTCCTTCAAATTTGATATATGATTGTTGATGATGTAAACCAAATTGATGACAATGATTTGTCAAAATATCAGCTCTCACGAGTTCGCCATAATCCATGATAATATTACTTCGTACAGATGCTAAATCCTGCATCATCGGATGCTTTGTTGTTTTAGCGTATATACCGATAGGATTACCTAAGAAAGAGCGTATCAAGTCAATATAATGAATGCTATGATAAGGTATTTCTACACGTGGCGCCTCGAAAAGGAAACTCCATAAATTCCATGGCGTAAAGACATTAACATTCACTTCTATATCGCAAAGCTCTCCAATGTTTCCCTTTTCTATCATTTCTCTTGCCATTGTAATAAAAGGTGCATATCTCAGTTGGAAATTAACCCCTGCAATCATCTTCTTATCTCGTGTTATTTGAAGGATTTGTTTTGCCTGCTCATAATTTTCTCCCATCGGTTTTTGCATCAACACTATGGCATGACCAGGCAACTTCTGTAATAAACATGTAAGCACATTTCCGGGTACTGCTAAATCAAACACTACCTTGGATGGAGCATCCTCCAGCAACTGATTTATGCTTTCATATACCTTGGGCACAGCATATTTTTCTGCGGTAGCCTTTGCCTTTTCAATATTGATATCGTAAATACCAATTACATTAAAATTAGCCAGCCTGTAAGCCGGTAGGTGAGCATCATTAACTATTCCCCCCGCGCCTATAATTATTATAGGTGCTGTATTTTTAGGTATTGAAGAATGAGGTTTCATATCTGATTATTTTATATCAACATTTCTAATCATTGCGCTTTTATGCCCCAGTCAGTGCACCAACATAATTGCCGTATGTTAAAAAGAGTACTGACAATATTAATACCGTTATCGCAAGAGCTAGCGACCATTTTGTCCGTATTTTTACACCTTTCCATTCTTTTAATATTAATCCTATTACACTACTAAAAAGTACCAACATAATCATATGAATCGCCCAACTGCTAAATTCGTATGGGCCCATTCTTGTATTACCCATTCCATAGAAAAAGAATTGTGAATACCATAACAGACCGGTTATAAATGCCAATACATAATTGAATGGTAATATGGTTCTATTCTTGACTTTTTTCAATGTTTTATATTCTCCAAAAGTCTTTTGTTTGAGATGTAAATAGATACAGTAAATAGCCGTTGTGAGGAAAGCGCCAGTATTAGTAAAAATATAGATAACATTCCCTTGAAACTGGCCGGCGCCATATTTTGCAGCTACGTCTGCAATAGGCTGTCCCTGAGCCAAAGCAATTCCGTATACCGCAGAGAGTATTCCTGCTAATAAGCATAGAGGCAATCCTTTCCTAAGTGAAAACAAAGAAGACGAATTTTCTTTTATTTGCAGATCTTTCTCCTTAAATCGACCTGCGAAGCCACAGATAGCAATACCCAATGCCCCGATAGCGATGCCCATCATCAGCCAACCTGATCCCGCTTTAGTCAATATCTTTTCTAATTGTCCGTTCACTAATGGTGGAATTATAGTGCCTAATACACAGGATAGCCCTACAGATATAGCGTATGTTAAGGAGAATCCTACATATTTGATAGCCAGCCCGAAGGCTGTACCTCCGATGCCATAAGCTGCACCGAGTATAAAAGCCTCATACATGGCATCCACGGGTGCTTCTTTCAATACTTCTCCTAAATGAGGTATGGTAATCCATGCCCCGATAATCGGTAATAGGAACCAGCAGAACACAGCCTGAGCCAGCCAGTACGTCTGCCAGGACCACGCCTGGGTTTTTTCCTGCGGAGTGTAACACACTGAAGCACTTCCGGCACCAACAGCATGAAATGAGACACCAGTTATAACACTCATGATAAATTTGACAGGTTATAAAATGAATCTGCATTTTTATAAAGAACCTTTTCCTGTTCTTCCATAGCCAATTCTTCTGCTACAATTTCTTGGTAAGCCAACCAGGCTTTTTCATAAGGTCCAGCCAACAATGCTATCGGCCAATCACCTCCACAAAAACAGCGGCTTGTTCCAAATACCTCAATCGCGTACATTAGGTAGGGTTTCAGATCGTCTTTTGCCCATCTGTCTCCGTCGGATGCACTTGATCCCAAGCCTGATATCTTAGCATACACATTATCGTGTAATGAAATCTCTTTCATCAATTCTCCCCATCGGCCAAATCTCTCTTTAGAGGCTATAGGTGGCTGATTTAAATGATCCAGAACAATTCTCAATGCAGGCAATCTTTCTGCCACCTGTATAGCTGTCTCTAAGTGTGCGGTATTAATTCCTACCACATCATAAGGGATCTTATAAGAAGCTAAAATATTCAAGCTTGCCATAACGCTGTCTTGTAAAAGCCATTGAGGGCTTGCTTCATTATGAATAAGATGACGACAACCTTTAAAATAGAGATTATCCAGATACTTCTCATTGAGTGCTTTTACGGTCGCTTCTGGATCTATTAAAGGCAGCCAACCTACCACTCCTTTTATCCAATCAGTTTTAGATGCAGTTGTCAGCATAATATCCGTATCATCAAAGTTATTAGCAGCTTGTACCAATATACCCTGTGTAACATTAGCTTTAGAGATAAGAGGGCTTAACTGTTCGATGGAATAGGTTTTATTTAGAATACTGGTATCATTTTTCAACCAGGAGTATTCTGCCTTTTCCAAATTCCAGACATGAATATGAGTATCAATAATACCTTTTATCATAAGTTAAATATTACACTATGATTATTATAAATCAAATTCTCTCTTTATTGATTCCGTATGCTCGCCTAATCTGGGTGCTCCCATGGGGGATTTCAATATTTGTCCGTCCACCCTTATGGGACATCGAGTTGTTTTCAAAAATTGATTCCCTATAGAAACTTCCTGCTCCATTTCCAGTACTTTATATCCATCTTCTTGTACCAGCGCATCATAGTTTAATACCTCTGCACACCAAATATCAGCCGGCCCTAATATGTCAAGCCATTCCGTAACTGATTTATTATTCAAATAATCCTGTAAGATCGTTTTGATTTTATCTCTCTTATTGAACCAGTCTGTTGAATCAGTAAAGGAGAGCAATGCATCACAGCCTAATAATTTTCCAAGCTGAGGGATATTTCCCATGGATAATGCCAGGTAACCGCTATTGGTTTTATAAATACCATAAGGTGCTGCAATATAAGCATGCCCGTTATTTATGCAGCTTCGACGGGGCAACATATTACCGTCGTTATAAAAGCATGTTAAGACCTCAAACTGAAAATCCAGCAGGCTTTCTAACATGCTTACTTCTATCAGGGCGCCCTTTCCCGAAGTAAGACGTTCATAAATAGCAGTCAATATACCTTGGACGAGATGTGTTCCAGCTAATATATCTGCGACTGCAACACCCATTGGGGTTGGATTATCCTGATCATTACCACTCAACCACGTAATGCCAGAAACGGCCTGAAGTAATAAATCCTGCCCAGGCTTGTCTTTCCATTCTCCTTCATCCCCATAGCCATTGACATACGCATAAATTAATCGGGGATTAAGTTCTTTTACTGATTCATAAGAAAGTCCAATCCGCTCCATAACCCCTGGGCGAAAATTGTGTATCAGGATATCTGCGTGTTTTATCAGCTTTCTAACCGCATTCAAATCATTGGCATTTTTCAGGTCTGCCTGAAAGCTTTCTTTATTTCTATTGATAGCATGAAAAATAGTGGACTCTCCTTTCACCATTGTATCACTTACGTATAATTCCCGGCAAATATCGCCGGTGACCGGACGTTCAATCTTAATAACCCTCGCGCCCATGTCTGCAAGTCTCAAACTTGCAGAAGGGGCCGATAAAAACTGGCTAAAATCTAGCACTAATATATCTTCCAAAAGTTTCATTTTCTCTATTTTACTATCTCTCTTTTAAATTCGTCTATATGTTCTCCTAATTTGGGCGCAGGTTTGTCAGATAAAAAATACTGCTTATTGTAACGGATGGGACAACGGGTTGTCTTTATCTTTTTATTGCCTGCTAAAAATTCCTGCTCAATATTCAATGCTCGATATGTTGAGGATTGTATTAATTGATTCCAGTCCGAAACAGGCATAATCCACAAATCGTGTTTTTGAACCTTTTTCAGCCATCCTGCCGTGGTATCGGTTAGAAGAAAATTAGATAGAATCGCCTTGATTTCATCCCTTTTTTTAAAAGATTCTTCCTCGGTAAATTTATTCAATTCTATACATTCAATTGCTGCATTCAGTTTCTTCAGTGGCATCATTGCTATGGCGATATAACCGTCTGACGTTTTATAAATGCCATAAGGGGCACCTAGTAAAGGGTGTCCATTGCTAATCTCTGACCTTTTAGGTTGCTTCTTGCTTTGGAAATAAGTCGTGAAATATTCAAACTGAAAATCTATTAAAGATTCCAATAGGCTTAATTCCAGCAATGCGCCTTTCCCAGTTTTATGACGCCTAATGAGTGCAGCGAGGATCGCCTGTACAGTTTGGTTGCCACATAAATAATCACTCATCGCAAGTCCGAATGGTATTGGGTGATCCTTTGCATTTCCTGTAGTATAGGTTAGACCCGATATGGATTGTATTAATAAATCCTGCCCAGGCTTGTGGCTCCATGGCCCCTTTTTTCCGTAACCGGATATTTCTGCATAAATAATGCGCGGGTTTATTTTTTGTACGGAGGCATAATCCAATCCAAAAGACGCCATTATCCCAGGACGGAAATTATGGGTTATTACATCAGCGTGGACAATCAATTGTCTTACAAACCTCAAATCATCGGGATCTTTCAAATTGGCCGTAATGCTTTTCTTATTCCTATTGATCGTATGAAATAAAAGCGAGCTATCATCTACCCATAAATTTTCTATAGATAGTCTGCGTCCTGCATCTCCTCCTTTGGGACGCTCCACCTTGATAACTTCAGCTCCAAAATCTGCAAGGCGTAATCCAGCACAAGGACCAGATAAATATTGGCTAAATTCTAAAATTACTATTCCTTTTAATGGCAATTCCATACAGTTATTTTTATCTCCTATTTTCTTCTGCTACTCCTATATAATTCATTCATATTCCTTAATAGTTGTTCAGCATTTCCTGTCTCAAGCAAATGTTCCTGTAATAAAGTACCGGCTCGATCTTGGAAGGAAAGATAACCGTTATACCGTGGTCTCATAAATGCTCTGTCTATAGTGGGTAAGGTGTTCATGAAAAAATTATTGCAATAGTAATTTGCTGTTTCACTTTCCCATGCAGCACGATGCCCCGGTTGTCCCCCGTTTTCTACGTACAAAGTAGATTGGATATCTGGAGAAGCGACCCATGATGCAAATCGGATAGACCAGGTTTTGTTCTGTGTAAACGAGGATAAAGATAGTCCTGTTCCCCCTAATGTGCTGCACAGCCGCTTGCCTTCCTTAAATTGTACGACATCAGTGTAAGTCAGTAAATGGGGCGCATATCCTTTTCGTGAATAGTTTGAATATCCATAAGAAAAAGGACAATACCAATAGTCATCTGTAGATGACATTAACTCTGCTATTGTAATAGGATTATAGGTAAACATCCTTTTATTGACTATGCTCCAAAGTTCCTTCATGGTATCAATAGCCTTAATGCCTGTTTCATCATCTATCATCTTTTCCTCGTCTGCGAAAGGCATATTTCCATGAGCTGTGCAGAACATATAAAAATTCATCAGCAGGTCAATGGGTATAGAGGGTACGGCTAGCTTACCTCTTTTAGCTAAATTTATTACTTCCTGCCATGTATCTGGAACAGGGGCATTATTCTTCTCAAGTAAATCTGAACGATAACTGGCCACAGGAGTAGCTGCATCAATTGCCAATGCCCATTGGTGCCCTTCATAATAATAACTCTGGTGCGAAGGTCCAACAGAGCTTTTCATTTGATCTGATAAATATTCTTCAGATAATAAATTATCTAAAGGCACTATGCACCCTGTAGCTGCTGCGCAGCCTACCCAAGGGTGATCAATGATTAGCAAGTCATATAGTTGAGTTAGTTTTTCAATAGGATAATCCGCAAACTCCTGGAGTGTACGTTTTGTCCATATTATTTCCACTTCGGGGTGCAATTCAGAAAACCTTTGTGAAGTAGCCAACAATGGTGTAATACCCCGGCTATGCCCCCAGGTTATTCCTTTCAAAATAACCTTACTCATGTTTTGACTTTTTCTCTACTAACAATAGATGTTCACATACCATTACCAGTTTATCATGCTGATTAAATGTTTCTATCAACTCTCTAACTATGCCATAGCCAGGCTTTTTATGATCTTTTTTATCTTTGATGGTAATAGTTACCTTGATAGTATCCCCAATAAATACCGGCTGCAAGAACCGCAGCCTTTCATATCCATAGGTCATACTCACTTCGTTAATACTATTCGCCGTCATTCCTACGGCTATACTAAAAATTAGCGTACCATGAGCTATCCTCTGTTTGAACGGCTGTTTTTTACACCATTCCGCATCCACATGATGTGGGAAAAAGTCACCGGTTTGGCCAGCATGGATTATAATATCAGTTTCGGTAATGGTACGACCATGAGATTTACGAACGTTCCCAATAATATATTGTTCAAAATATGTTTCCATTAAAGATTCTTATTATTGTGTGGTACAAAAGACTATGTCCTATGGCCTTAAATATATTATTTCACCAGGATAGGTTTTAATACTTATGATTTTTTCAGTCATTTTTCTCTTTTCATTATTAGTAATTAAATAGCCTTCATTACCCCATGGCATAATAAGCCTTAGTATGTTCCCTTTTTCACTTTTAATCTTTATTTCCTTCACGTTTCCATCTTTTAAACTGGCACTTACCAAAAAAGCACCGGCTGTTCTTAAGTCATAAAAGGAAGCGTTTTTATTTTTAGGCCAATTGGGAAATAAACGAATAATCCCGTCATAGCTCTGGATTAGACATTCATTGATCACAACCGGGAGCGCAAAATTTTCGAACCATATACCCATGTGGGCCATAAAATCAAAGGTAGTAAGATCACTATATCTGCCTCCTGATTGCATTACCATGTCAGTTGCCGTGCCATCTGGCAATAAACAATATTTTATTTGCCGTTTGAACTTATATAGATTTAACATTCCAATTCGCGCCGCTTGCAGATTTCTAAATACAAGATCATTTCCGCCTTCGTTTTGAGAATTTTTATACGTATTCTTTAACATCTGAAGAGTAGTCAGATCCGAACCCAGACCATAATCATCTCCTGGGAAGACCGGAGTTAAAGGTAGTGGTACATTATAAATGACGTTTGCATTTGCTCCTGGTGCTCCCACCAGAACTTTTCCGTATTTCTCTGATTGAGCAGTAGGATATTTAGGATAGTGGTCCAGTATATCCCGAATATTATTTAATAAATATTTCTCCTTCTCTTGAGTGCCTAATACTCTTGTAGCCTCCTGAAAGGCTTTGAAAATAAATTTAGTAAGAGCCAAATCAATAATACAATCATAGTCGTACTTAAAACCGGGCTGTAATCCATAAAGCTCAGGAGGAATAGTAGGGAATATATGAAAATCATTATCACCCCATCTTGGCAACCCGCTTGCAACATGCCGCTTCATATAAGCCACTAAGAAAGTAACCGCTTCCTTTATCGGAACATAAGCACGATTCTTAAGAAAATTAGTATCTCCTGAATATAAATAGTGCAACCACAACTCTTGTACGGCCCAAGGTGTTTCACAAATCTCCCAACCCCAGGTAGGAACAGGATAAGGGTTCATAGTCATCTTAACAGGATAGGAAGAGTGAGGAAAATAAGCACCGGGAAGATTATAATATTCTCTTGCCCATTCCTTACTTGAACCCAATAGGAAATTTATTAAATTTACATACGGTAAGTCTTTTTCCAAGTGATTACTTGAAAACGTCATCCAAAAGGGTTGTTCAATATTGTAATTCATATGATAATCTCCGTGCCAGGCAGTGCCAATTTTGTCATAGCTCCAATTTGCAAAGAGCCCCGGGCATGTTGCTTCTGCTTTTGCTGCGCAATTAAAAAAATAAAGGTTGTGGTACCAAACACCCTCAAGAAATGAATCACTAAGGACAACTCCTGATTTGTTCCAATAATCTTTCCAGGTATTTATATTACTATCCAATTTCAAGGTTAAGTCTTGCATCTTAGGCGTAATTATTGATATTGCCTTAGTGGGTACGGTAGAATCTGCCCCATATTCGAGAGACACCGTACCAATGAATTTGTCTACTTGTGATAGAGCCGATTCCAGAGGGCTCATTTTTATTTTATCCCCGTACAAGTCCATCCGCATTTTGGATGTTTGTATCTTATCGTTTATTGGCAGGTTAACAGTGACGCTCAAACGAAAGGCACGATCTTTGGGATCTCCCTTCCCCATATTATACTCTTTCGGTTCCTCGGCTGGCAGGGTTTGTCTAAAAGAAAGTGTTCCTCTTTTTAAATTTTCATTGACGCTATATCTGGGAAATTCTTTTGGGGTAGATGGATCTGGAATGATTTTTATTCTATTGAAGATATTAGTATGCAGGCTTCCGTCAGGATTAACCAGCCACATCCATAGCTTATCTTTTTTTAAATCAACAAATATTTTTAAGAAAACTTTATTTTTTTGAGCTGTTCTCATTTCAATTGTACAAACCCCGGTAGCAATGTCCAGTTTATATCCTACCATATCAACGCTTCGTCTATCAAAACCCAATAATACGGAGCCGCATGGGAATGGCCTCGGATAAGGCTTATTATAGTTTTCTCCTGCCATTTTAACATAATTAGAAAACCAGGTGTCTTCCGATAAAGAAGAAAATGTATCAGGAATTGCCTTGACCTTATTGAACACATAGTTAAAAGTGCCTATTTCTTTACGATGGTTTTCTGCAATTCGAATATCCCAAACGTTATTATCTCCAAAGCGAAGCACTATAGCATCTGGACGCGTGGTAACTACAACTCCCATAGCACCATTACCAAGTAAAGCCCCCTCAAAAAAGTTGGGTGCTGGACCATTAAAAGTTATTGGGAAAAGTTTTGCCTGATTAAAGGAGGAAAAGTTTTGGTCAATTTGTGCACTTACACAAGTTACCAAAAAGACTGTAAAAGTCAATATCCCCCAAATTGTCTTTTTTATCATTTTAATAAATAACATGACGAACACACATATATCTATTTGGTGAGTAAAAAATATGTTTTAAATTTATATTTGTAAAAAGAAGTAAGAAAAAGGTTTAAGACGGTGATATTTATAATAATTGATTAAAAAACCGTATAATATAGAATCCAAAATGATTATCCCGATTACTGTTTTGTCATTAGTCCCAACTAACTCAGAGGCCGGAATGCCCCCCGAGTTACCTACTTAATAGCCATGGTTCTGTACCAACTTAGGATTAGCGTCTATTTCGCTCTGTGAGAAAGGAAACAAATAATTTTTATTAGGATCAAATTGGCGATGAGTTCCACCTGGGTCCACTAATGTAGGTATATAAGTTTGGGCTATTTTCCAACGTTTAATATCTAAATATCTATCCCCTTCAAGGCCTAATTCAACCCTCCTTTCCTCCCTAATTGCCTCTCTCATTTGTCCTTGGTTTAATCCTTGTGGCAGTGGTGGCATATTAACACTTGGTCTAGCACGTACCATATTGATAGCTGCATAAACTGAGGCATCTGGGCCGACTGCTTCGTTTTCGGCTTCCGCATACATTAACAAGACTCCAGCATATCTTAGTAAGACCCAATCCTGGTCACTTTTAGTTGAATAATCATACGGGTAGGCATCTAAATTTACTCCTTTTAACGCTTCATAACCTGTCACAGAAGAGCTACCGCCGCTGCCATTGAGGTAAACCGAGTCTCCTGCAGAATTAACAAGAGCTTGACTAACTCTAGCCACTGTATATGCAAGCCTTGGATCCCGATTCTTGAAAGGATGATTAGGATCATAAAGTGGTGAGGTGGAGATCGGTTGACCGTCTGTACATTCAAAGGCGTTGACAAACTCTTGTCTCGGATTAATCAGTCCCCACCATCCGATCTCTATATCTTGATCCGAATAGTAATTGGGATTAAGAAATTTACTTGAGAAAATAATTTCAGGATTATTTATTTGTTCTGATTTTAAAAATAGGCTTTGATAATTGTCACAAAGATGAAAGACTCCACTCTGAATGATTTCATTTGCCACTTCAGCAGCTTTTGAGTATTGTTCATTATATAATAAGACTTTAGCCTTAAGAGCCAAGGCGGAACCTTTCACTGCATAACCGGAATATTGGGTATTAGGAAGATTGGCAATTGCAAAGTCAAGATCTTTATATATTTGTGTGTCAACCTCAGCCACTGTACTTTGCTTTATCCTAGCCTCTTCAACCGTGACCGGTGCCGTATATAATGGTACTCCTCCGTAGAAATTAGTAAGAGTGAAATAAGATAGCGCTCTTAAAAATCGAACTTGTGCTTCATACTGGGTTTTTGTTTCGTCACTAATGGGTGTCCTTCCGATATTTGCTAGGAAAAAGTTACACGAACTAATCCCATTATAGCAATCATCATAAATACTTGAAACAAGGCCTCCTGAGGTTGGTGTAATAACTCCTGCAGCAAGCGTTTGCAAAGAACTTGACCCTTGACTCTGCTGAGAATAGTCTGCATCACCCCCCAAGATGGACCACATCATTTGTTGGTAATCAAATGTAGAACTGGTAAGTCGATTATATACGCCGGCAAGGGCCATATCCGCGTCTTGTTGAGTCTGCCAGAATGTTTGACTAGATAATTGATCTAGTGGTTCTTTATTTAAGAATTTACTACATGAAGTCAGAATTAACACCATGACTCCAACCGAAAAAATCTTAATACCTATATCCTTTATCATTTTAAAGAATTTTAATAGTTAATATTGATTAAAGAGTAAGCCTAACTCCGAAAGTATATGTTTTAATTTGAGGGTAGGCGCTATATCTTCCACCCTGCGTACTCCTTTCAGGATCGGATCCAGGATATTTTGTAACAGTCAAAATATTGTTCCCGGAAATATATATACTTGTAGGTCCAAACCCAATCTTTTTAATTATGTTTCCAGGTAAATTATAGCTAATGATAAGATTCTTTAATCTGAGATAAGACGCATTTTTAAGCCAATATGTCGATTGAACACCCGACACCGGAGGATAGCCAGTTATGTACATAGCTGGATATTCATTGGTATGATGAGTTGGTGTCCACATATTTTTAACGAAATTAATCGTTGGAGGGGAACCTTGTACATAAGGTGAAAATCCCCACCCTCCTCCATTAAAATAGAAATATTGCCCTTGAACACCTTGGAAAAAGGCACTTATATCAAGCCCCTTCCACCCAAGACTAAGGGTGCCACCATAATAGAATTTAGGATAAGCTCCTGGGACTACCACTCTATCTTTAGAATCGACAACCCCGTCTCCGTTAATATCAGCAAATTTTAAGTCGCCGGGTTGCGGCGTATATTGCTGGGTGGGCGATTTATTAATTTCTTCTTGACTTTGAAAAATGCCAATCCACTTAATTAAATAGAAAGAATTGAAGGGAATTCCTGCTTTAGTGATAGTAGAACTACCAATCGAAGGCGCAACAACCTGGAGAACTTTATTTTTATTCGTAGAAAAGTTTACACTCACTCCGTAATGAAACTGACCGATCGTGTTCTGGTGAGAAACTTCAAACTCCCACCCTCTATTTCTCATTTTACCGTAGTTTATTGTGGGAGCACTTAAACCGACACTAGCCGGAATAGGAGCCTGGTATAGAATCCCACTTGTCAATTTATTATACCAATCAAATGTAGCCGTTAAAAGCCCATCAAGAATATCTACATCTACACCAAAATCTGTCATAGTTGTTGTTTCCCATTTTAATGATTTATCCACTAACCGAGTTAATTGAACCCCTGGATCCAAATTATTAAAAGGGTATGAAGTGATAGATAGTATATCCTGATATGGATATAAACCAACATTTTGATTTCCTAGCTGTCCCCAAGATCCCCTAATTTTTAAATTGCTTAACCAATTTAGATTCTTCATAAAAGACTCTTCTGATATTCGCCAGCCGGCTGAAACAGAAGGGAATAGACCCCATCTGCCTTGGGGTGCAATCCTAGAAGTCCCGTCATACCTCATGTTGGCCTCAAAGAGGTATTTCCCTTTAAAATCATAATTTACGCGACCAAAATATGACAAGAGTGACCAAGCGTTAGCTGTTCCACTTGTAGTTTGTCCATCTGTTGAACCCGCATTTATCTCATTTAAGTTATCCGAAGGGAAAGATGTTCTGTGTGCCCCCAATTGCCGAAAGAAATTAGACTCAAGATCATATCCTAATAAAACACTGAGATGATGTTCGCTTTTAAAAGTATTATCATAGTGAAGGGTTGAAAAAAGAGACGTAAGAGTGTTCTCCGTAGAATTATCAGTAACTCCCTCATGTACTGGAAAATTATTATCAGCATAACTGCTGTCTTTAAAGTAATATGTATCTTCAGGGTGCTCACGTAATTTATTAAAGGTATTCCCATAAGTAAATGCTCCTTTTGTGTACCAATTGAGATGCTTATTAAATCTTATATCCACGTAAACTTGAGGGACAAAAGTGTAATCCTGTGTTTTATTAAAGCCAACAGCGTCGGCTTCGAAGGGGTTTCTAGCAGTATATTCTCCGATTTCGCTGCTGTACCTTGCCACATATACTGTTTGACCATCTGCCAGCTTCATTGTTGGAGTATAGTTCGGTGCTTGGGCAAAAACACCTAGTAAATAATCGCCATTACTAGAATTGATATAGCTCTCTGTAATATCCTGTCTATTCATATTTACCTCACCTCCAATAGTAATCCACTTTTTAACCTGTGAATTTATGGAGAAATGTAAATTATATTTTTGAAATGAATAGATACTGATTATACCACCTTGATTCAAATAACCTAAATCTAGTCTGAAATTTGTCTTCTTATCTCCCCCACTTACACCTAAGTGATGATTTTGTGCAAAACCAGTATGAAACATAAATTTCTCCCAATTAAAATTGGGATAGTGAACAGGGTCATTGGGATGATCTTTAAATGCATCAATATCTTCCTGAGAAAAATAAGGCTGTAATCCCTCTCTAATCCTTCCTTCGTTCCAGTATTCCATATATTCTGCCGAATTATATAATAATTTCGGCAATCTGGTCGCACGTTGGAATTGTATATTCCCATCATACTCAATGGTAAGAGGCCCTGGCTTTCCTGTCTTTGTCGTAACTAAAATAACCCCGTTTGCGCCTCTTGAACCATAAATAGCACTGGCGGCTGCATCTTTTAAAATAGAAATAGATTCAATGCTATTAGGGTCTAATGTTGACATATCCCCTGGAACTCCATCAATGAGCACTAAAGGGGTGCTACCTGCAGAACTGAACGTTCCCAACCCACGAATCTGTATATTATTACCGGGGTCTCCGGGCTTACCATAAGATTGGGCAATCTTTAGTCCCGCAACTTGCCCTTCCAATAAATCGACCGGATCACTGACTGGGCTCTTAATTAATTCCCGGCCACTTACGCTAGTTACCGACCCAGTCAAATCAACCTTTTTCTTAGTTCCATATCCAATAACTATAAGGCTATTCAAATCATTTGCACTTTCCTGTAGTGTTACATTAATTAGCCTCTGTCCATTCACTGGGACAGCCACTGTTTTATAAGAAAGGAAGCTAAAAATCAGTGTAGCATTTTTAGACGCTTTTATAGAAAAGTGCCCACTATTATCGCTAATAGTTCCATTTGAAGTCCCCTTAACCATCACGGTTACCCCGGGTAAAGGAGATTGGTTTCCTGCTGAAATGATCTTTCCGGAAATGATGTTTTGAGCATTAACAGTTCCATAAAGGAATAAGGTAATTAGCCCCATAAACAACTTTCTAAGCAATGACATAGTTGTAAAGTTTAAAATGCATAATAAAGAATCTAACGTCAAAATTATGATAGAGGAAAACTATTCTCATTGTCTCAATTACCTATTTTATACACTATTTTATCCCACTTATTCAATCCTTTATATATTAATGATTGCATGGTAAACCTGAAGAACAAGCGAGATATCATACCACTATATTGATAATCAATAGTTTTGTTAGAATATCTTGCCATGTTTTTAGAATGCTTGTCATACCTTCTTATTAAGTACTGGATGGCATTTGTTGCTAATTATATATTATTATGACCACGACTCTGAAAATACAGTATATTGTTGGCCGTTTGAAACCCTTATTAGCACTTGATCGTGTCTATTTTGCCATATCATTAATTTTGATAGGAAAACAGTTTAAAATAATTGCTATTGTCTTTATCTAAATTGAGTTTAAGGAATTATTTAAAAAAATAGTTTCCCAAATTTGGATATCATTTTAACATTTTCAATGTATATTTGAATTAAGTTCCATATTTAATATTAGAAATGAAAGCCGAATTAATAGTTGATGCCCCTATTATTGATCAGAAAAAAATATGGGTTAAAAAAGTGAATAGGCCACATTTTGACCATCCTTTCCATTTCCATCCCTTATGCGAACTTACATGGGTAGAAAAAGGCCATGGTAAACTAATTATAGGAGATTATATAGGGAACTTTTCCGAAGGTGAATTAATAATGGAAAGTGCGGGGTTGCCACATTTGTGGAAGTGTGATTCTGATTTTTATACTGAGAAAAGTGCTTTATTAACAAACGCATTTGCCATTTATTTTCCATCATCACTAATTCCCAAGCTGACCGATGAAATGGATTGCATCTCTCGTTACGAGGAAATCTTAAATAAAGCAGAAAGGGGTATTCGGTTCTACGGTCAAACTAAAAAAGATGTAATTAATAAAATTGAAAAAGTTATTATTACAGATGGATTAGAAAGACTTGGTCATTTTCTTCAGATCATTCATGTCATTACCATGTCAAATGAATTCAACTGCCTGGCAAGTATCGGTTATAAAAATAATTATAATGAACTTGACATAGAGCGCTTTAATAAGGTATATCAATTTTTACTAAATAATTTTAGCAGGGAGATTACGCTTAGCGAAGTATCCGCTATCTGTAGCATGACCCCCAACTCTTTTTGCCGTTTTTTTAAAATAAAGACTCAAAAAACCTTTACAAGGTTTCTGAATGAATTACGAATAGGACATGCCTGTAAATTGTTACAAGATGAAAATAATTCTGTTATGAATGTCTGTTATGAATCAGGCTACAATAGCCCTGTTAACTTTTTTAAATTTTTTAAAATAATCACTCATAGCACGCCAGTTGAATATCGCAATCGTATCAAGGACATTTCTTGATTTCTTTCACAATTGAGAAGGAGAATATATTATACCATGAGGTAAGATAAGTTGCTTGAAACTTAATACATCAATTCCTATAGCAGGAAAAATAACGCCGCCATTAGCCGCCATCTTAATCAATTGCTTATACTTTTTCAGTAAAGTCATATTTAAACTATTGAGCAAGTCCGGCCGGTAAGAAGCTATGGGTAAGGCTGCATCAAAGGGAATCGTCCACTGGCAATTATTGTAATAATAACTATCATAGGAACCATGATGAAATAACTTCCTCGTTTTTTAATACTCTTGGACAATCAAAGAGATTAAAAATGAAAGTGGAATATTCAGAGAAGACAAAGATGTTAATGCAAATACATTATATGTATAATCCGGAGCATGTTGCCCCCCTTTAAAGGAAGGTGTTTTAAAGGTGAACCAGATCAAAATAGGAGGATTAAATCTCTCAGCGAACAGAAAATTTCCCGGATTTTGAGTACTGACATTCCTGCATGTTGACCCACCTGATGAAAGGGAGAAGACAACTGTGAAGAGTTTTTGTAAAGACCTTGCTTCTTCATTAAAAAAAGAGGGGGTGTTACAAAAGCCATTTGCCAGGGGAAGAAAGACCTGCTCAATTCAAAGGGGGAGCAAGTTGTAGAGCAGGGGCGCCAACGCAAAGCGGGCGGCGGACGTAAAAAAAAACTTCGATTGAATCTGAAATCAGAAAAAGGTTGATGGCATTGATAGAAAGCTACAAGGCTGACAGTCCAACGGGAGAAGGCGTTTATTGGATAAGTTTGCGGCCATGGCAAATAACAAAACTGTTTTACGAGCGACATCGGATTTCGGTGAGTCTTGGGCTTGCTCTAAGAGTTGGGCTATGGTTTTCGCAAGCAGTCTAAACGGTTGGCAACCAGCGGCTGTGCAAAGCGCGATGAGCAGTTCCGGATTATATGTTCTTTGGTATTAATCATGAGTTTGGAAAGTCCGGTGTTGAGCATAGATTGCAAGAAGAAAGAACAGTTGGGCAATCTTTACAGAGAAGGGAAATGCAATTGCACCAAGGTCATCAAAGTATATGACCATGATTATGAACATTTGAGCGAAGGCAAAGTAATACCGCATGGTATTTACAACCTGCAAGCCAATAAAGGTTATCTAACCATTGGCAGCAGTAGTGAAACGGCTGGATTTGTGATAGACAATTTATTTTGGTGGTGTAAATATGGTATTAATCAGTATCCTGATGCAAAGAACATCCTGCTTTTGTGCGATGTGGGCGGAGTCACCAGCTTCCCTCATCATGTATTCAAAAAAGAGTTGATGCACTTTGCGGCAGAAGCAGGATTGTCAGTGATCGTATACCATTATCCGCCTTACTGCTCCAGGCGGAACCCTATAGAGCACCGATTGTTCTGTCATGTACACAAAGCTATGAGCGGTGTTATTTTCGATGATTATCAAACAATTCAAAAAGCAATTGGCTAAACGGAAGCAAGCTCGGGACTGACGGCGGTGGTCAGACTGAATTTGAAAAAATATGAGACAGGCATCAAAGTGGATAAGGCTGGCATTGGCCCGAAAAGAATTTTCCATCACCCGTAATTGCCGGAATTGAACTATAGAATCTTTCCCTGATACGAACAACTTATTTTGACAAGATTGCTTAGGTTCCTATGGAACCTGTTGTGTGAAACACTACTGATAAATTTTCCAACGAAAGATTTATATTTTTAACTGCCTCTTAAAATGAAACGCTCGCCGCCCCCTCTTTAGGCGGGGCAACGAGGTCAGTAGAAAATTTACATCCCAC
>SCQV01000206.1 GCA_004299085.1 Chitinophagaceae bacterium
CCAAATATCTGCCCCCCCGGCTTGCCCGTCTTGGGATTTATTACATCATCTGCTGCATCAATGTTTCTACTGGAAAATAGATCATACCCGCCTAATTCGATCCCTTTACGGTGTGCATAATCCACCATGTCCTTGTATTTGGCAATATTGGCAGCGCTGGTATCTTCCATATTCAACCCGCTTCCGAAGCTCAAAATCACCATTTCAAAGCCCACGTTAGCACACTGGTCAATAGCCGCTTTTACTTTTTGAGGATCCGTCGTTGTCAGATGCAGAAACATGGGATTTTCTGTAACCCATGGTGCCAGAAGGCGGTACATTTTTCTTTCCTCGAGTCCACATCGTTCCTGATCGTAACTGTCATACATCAATTCATAAGTGTGGAAGGATTCAAAAGTTTGATGAGGAGCTAATTTATACCAGGGCCCTATCGGCGGTTTACTCTCCAACAGGCATGGGCTTCCGTTTGCCTGTGTAGTATATAATGGATCCGGCAGCCAATAAGTAGTATGATCAGCGGTATTAGCATTCATCCCTCCGAAAGAATAATCACTTTCTATAAAAATATGCGGCGGTTGTGAATGACCGTCCAAGCCCCCACCATTACCGTTCTCTACCATAGGCAATATTTCACTTTTAAAAGAATCAACCCGGATGTCTTGTTCACTTTCATTTTGTACTGTGATCCATTTACTCATTAATGGGATATCATCATACATTTCATAATGAACTTGTATGGCGACACCTTGCAATTCTCCCTGAGGAGGGTCGAAATAAAAAGTGATCTCTTTCCCTTTAGGCGGCCAGGTAGTATCCGCGCACCATCGGATGGGCTTCCATGGAAAGCGTGGCTGAATATTTTGAATTTGAAAATGTGAATATTGAAAGGCAGATGCATTATTAGTAAACTGTTTCATCCAGTCAGTTTTCAAATAGGCATATTCAAATTGTCCTTTTACTCCACCGATGTTATACTGTTTTCCATTGATAGTTACCATAGCTTCCGGTTTGATCGCTCTTAGCATTTCTTTTCCCGTAGCCATGTTCTTAAAACTGTAGCAGGCAAAATATGGATCAAGCCGGAAGCTGCGGCTGACTAAGCCGTTGGTGATGATCAAATCTTTATCATTTTTTGAATGAAAAATTTTAGTGGTGAAATTTCCCTGACCTAATAGCCAATCCTGTTTTACCGGTTGATCCACCGCTTCACTAAATACTGGTAAATCATGTAGCTTATTCTGAGCTCCTGCATCAATGCATGGTAAGATAGCGTTTATAGCAGCTAAAAATAATATGGGCAAAAATGGTTTTCTAAAAACTATTAAATTATGGATCATTTTGAATTAATTTTAATGAAGTGTTGGATCAAAAGGCCCTTAAAAAAGCCGAAGTACTCCCTGATAATCGCCCGAAAGATACCCTCTTACTTTGATCCATACTTGCAATATTTTACCTGATATCAACACTATTTTAACTATTTACCTATCTTTATTGCTACTTTATTTTATGTATGCTTATTAAAACTACACCTTGCGCAGGAACGGTTGTTTTAAAAGAATGCCTGTAGATGCCTATCTCTTTTTCCCGCCATAAATCCCGCAATTTTTGTGCACCGGAAATTTGCAGTTCATTCCATGTGACTGTCACTTCCATGGGGTTTTTATTACGATTAAACAAGCCCAAAGATTTTGAACCATCGGCCATATTTTTTACCATTAAAAATGTACTGTCATTATGCATAATTACTTTCCCGCATTTGCCAAGCGGATCTTGATCAACGGCTATCACCTCCGGATTACACAATATATTTAAAGTAAATTCATCCAGATGTTCCATATCACCGCTATAAAATAAAGGAGCAGCCATTAAGCACCAAAGAGACATATACGCATATTGCATATTGGGCGGCATTTTAGTTTCTTCCGCTATACCTTCTTTATTTGCATTACCAATATAACCGATTTGAATATAATCCGGATCATTCCATGAACCTGGCTTTGAGTATTGACGGTGACCGGCATTTTTAATCGCTACATCGAAAATCTTGTTTAATGAAAACCCTAAATCACCGGAGGTACGCCAGGATTGCCCGCCCACTTCGGCGCCCCATTCCCAAACATTACCCATACCGTATTGGCAAAGGTTCAAAAGTATATCACGGTCTTGATGTTTTAGCAGGTCGCCCATTAATAGGTATGGTTTTTTATAAGCAGCTAAATCAGGATTTTTCCCAGCTATTTTTCCATAAGAGCACCAATCATACTTTAAAAAATCAAAACCCCAATCTGCAAATTGTTTTGCATCCTGCGCCTCGTGTTGATAGCTTCCCACATATCCACCGCAGGTGTAAGGGCCCGGTGAACTATAAATTCCGGCTTTCAATCCTTTTGCATGAATATAACCGGTCAGTTTCTTCATATCCGGAAAATAACTGTTGGGTAAAATATTGCCATGGGCATCCCTTTCTTCACCTTTACGGCCGTTATCCGCGTTATCATAACCTCCCGTACCCTTTTTTCTGTTAGCCCAACAATCATCTATATTGACATAAGCATATCCCACATCGGCCATACCACTGCTTACTAAAATATCCGCCGCTTTCCTCACGTCTTTATCGGTAATGCGATCATAATAAGCATACCAGTCATTCCATCCCATGGA
>SCQV01000016.1 GCA_004299085.1 Chitinophagaceae bacterium
GAAATCAGTAAGTCCATCTACAAACTCAAAATAAAAGATGAATGGAAGACTTCAGAAATCACAAAGAATACGCTCAACCTTTTCAAACTCCTGGGCATAGACTACCTAAATAAGCGGAGTCAGGGATTCATCCAACATTAACCAGCCTTTGTGGTATTGTAAGGATGATGGTACTAATACGATTATCTGGGCTGATTTTTATGGCAATGATCCCAATGAACAATTAGTTGAAATAAATGTACGGCAGACAGTATTCTATCCTCTAAAAACTGGCATTAACTATATTGGCGTAAAGGGTTTTACAATGTGCCAGGCGGCTACTCCCTGGGCGCCGCCTACTGCAGAGCAGATAGGATTAATCGGCACAAACTGGAGCAAAGGATGGGTCATCGAAGACAATGATATAAGTTATTCAAAATGCGCAGGAATTACACTCGGAAAATATGGCGATGAATGGGATAACAAATCTCAATCGGTGGAAGGATTTATTAAAACCATAGAACGTGCATTGAAAAATGGATGGAACAAAGAACATGTAGGCAGCCATTTGGTTTTGAATAATCACATCAGCCATTGCGGACAGGCAGGTATTGTGGGCAGTTTGGGTGCTATATTCAGCACCATTACCGGAAACACGATTGACAGCATTGGTGAACAGCAAGTGTTTTGGGGATATGAAATGGCCGGTATTAAGCTCCATGCAGCCGTTGACGTGGTCATTAGTAACAATCATATTTATGATACAAGAGGAGGAATATGGCTTGACTGGATGGCGCAGGGTACCCGTATAACAAGCAATTTTCTGCACGATAACAAGGTGCAGGATTTATCGTTGGAAGTGGATCACGGGCCGGTATTGATTGATAATAACCTGTTTCTTTCACCCGAACTGGCACAGGTAAGACTTTCGCAGGGTGTCGCATTTGTACACAACATGATTGCGTGGGCTCTGTGGCCGACAGATAACGTTGATAATCGTAAAACACCTTTCTTAAAACCACATTCAACAGAGATTGCCGGATTACACAATAATCCTTGCGGCGATACACGTTTTTATAATAATATTTTTATAAGCAATACCGATTTGCGACCTTACGACCAGGCAACATTGCCCGTTCAAATGAAAGGTAATTTGTACTTGATGAAGTCGAAGCCGGCTGAATTTGAGCAGCAGCCTGTTGTTGAGCCTGATTACAATCCTGACGTTACGATAGAAGATAAGCCGGGTGGTTGGTATTTGTCCATGAATGTTTCTCTCGGCTGGGTTAAAGAATACAAACGAAAACTTATTTCAACGGATGTCTTGGGTAAAGCTGTTATTCCAAATCAAGCATTTACCAATCCTGATGGCTCTTCATTGAAGATTGATTATGATTATTTCCATCACCGGAGAAACAGTAAAAATCCTTTTCCAGGAGCTATTGAATTGCACAAGTTCGGCAGGCAGGAAATAAAAGTCTGGCCAAAAGAATCAGGAAATAATTAAATGTTGATTTTTTATAAAGATCATTAGTAATGAAATTTATATTTAAAAAAAAATAAAGGCTATAGTTTAATTTAGCGTTGTAAAGTGTAAAGTTTTAGAGTCTTTTCGAGCTAAATTGTAGCTTTTTTACTAAAAATGGCTCTCAAATATGCTACTGCATAGCGTTTTATTTTGAAACGTTATTTTAAACTATAACCAAAATAAATAATAAACAGATGAAACTTTTACCCATTTTATTGTTCTTGTTATTTGGTATAACAGCCTTTTCCCAAACAAAGATTACCGGTAAAGACTACTACGTTTCGCCCAACGGAAATGATGCCAACAACGGCTCAAAGGCACATCCTTTTAAAACCATTATGGCTGCGGCTGATATGGCTATGCCAGGTGATACGATCACCGTTCACGCAGGTGTTTACCGTGAGCAAATAACACCTCCACGCGGCGGAAACTCCGACCGGCAGCGGATCGTATATCGCGCAGCAAAAGGAGAGA
>SCQV01000207.1 GCA_004299085.1 Chitinophagaceae bacterium
GCCCATAAAATAACAGGAGGGTACTCCCCTTAGTTTTGAAACAGACATTTTTAACCTGAAAGCGTTATCTGTAAAAGATTCGAAGCTATTTGTATTCAATTTTAGTCGGACAATAATGATTTTTATATACTTTTTCTACTAAGGTTTGTTTCGATAAGCGAGGTCGGGGCAATATTCAAAGAAGACTCTGTATAAATAAGGTCAATCACTTTCAGCACTTGCAAAAATAATTGACCTAAATGAATTTTAAAAGATTGAGTAACTCAAAAGATAGTTTTACCTTTGCGCCTTATTTATCATCATGAATAATCAATCCAAAGGAAACAAAAAAGTAATCTATTTCAACACGGCCGGAGCTGGACTACTTTCTAAAGCGTCTGTTGATGCGGCATGTGCATTTCAACAAGCCACACAGATTAATTCCAGCGCAGTTTTCCTGAAATGGCTGTTGGAAACATTGCCGGAAATGAGAAAAAAAACCGCTAGGTTACTGGGGGCATCAGAAAATGGCGTGGGGTTTGTTCCCAACTTTTCTTACGGACTGCTTCCCGTAATTGATAGTTTAAAGCCATCTTTACATAAAGTACTTTTATACAAAGAGGATTACCCGTCTTTAAATATGCCCTTTGAATTAGGTGGCTTTGAAGTTTCTTATGTGGAAAGTCCGGATGGGTACCATATTCATTTGGAGGATATAAAGGCTGCTATTGACCGAAACAAACCGGAGATTGTTGCCATCAGCGAAGTGCAGTTTCTGTCAGGATTCAGAACGGATATTCAGGAGCTGGGAAAATATTGTAAAACTAAAGAAATCGTTTTTATAGTGGACGGTACACAAAGTACGGGAGCCATCAACCGTAAATTTTCTGACTTGTCTGTGGATGTGATGATCAGCAGCAGCTATAAATGGCTGAACGGCGGTTTTGGTTCGGCAGTGCTTTGTATCAAAGAAGATTTTCTTAAAAAATTTCCACCTGCGTTTGCGGGTTATGGCAGCATGAATATAAGCCAAGATGGATGGGAATATGAGCCTTCCATCAAAAGTTTTGAACCTGGGCACATGAACGCCAGTGGATTATTACAATTGGAAAAAGCAATTGATGAAAAGTTGGCCATGGGACTGGATGAAATTGAGCAACATAATCAAAAGCTGATTAAAAAATTATTAGATGGACTTTCTCCGTTGCCTTATAAAATTAAAGGTTGCAAAAAATTAGAAGAGCGGCTTTCTATTGTTTGCTTTGCCGCAGACGAAGCACTATATAGTCATTTGACCCAACTAGGATTTGCCTTTACATGGCGCAAAGGTCTGATAAGGGTGGCGCCGCATTTTTATAATACGGAAGAAGAAGTAGGGGAATTGATACAAGCTTTAAAGGACTATTAAAGTAATAAGATAAAATAGCCACAAAGGCACTAAGTCTCTATGTTAAACAAAGATTGGCAGTTGCCTTGCTTTGTGTCTTTGAGACTTAGTGGCATAAAAAACTATGTCCATGGTTCGACTATGCTCACCCCGACAACCTTTTTTGTCATCCTGAGCGGAGTCGAAGGATGGCTGAACACCTTAATCAAACGGTATTCTTTGCAATATCTTTATTTTATCTGAAAAACATCATGCCCATTCTTGGATCCATCTTAGGCTGAAATTCGTAATTCACCGGTGGTTCCTTTCCCAATAGATTTTTTACAAAATAATCCCATCGCCTGCGCATTTCATAATAATAATATTTTCCATATCCATGATGACTATTAGGATAGTAAATCAAGTCAAAGCTTTTATTGGCATCTTCCAACGCCTGTACAACCAGTAAGGTATTCTGTGGCGGCACATTATCATCCATCAATCCATCCACTAACATTAATTTGCCTTTCAGGTTTTTGGCATACGTTTGATTAGCCTGAGCAGCATAATCGTCGTTGCTGATAGGCCCGTTAAAACGGTCGCCCCAGGCAGATTCATAATTCCGGTTGTCGTGATTTCCTGATTCTGCAATACCTACCTTAAAGAAATCCGGATAACGAAACATGGCCTCACAAGTGGCAAAGCCTCCCCCGGAATGTCCCCAGATCCCCACACGAGTTGTATCCATGTATGAATAACGTGCAGCCAATTCACGAATACCGGCTACCTGATCAGGTAATGTATTCACCGCCATATCGCCGTAATTCATATCCTGAAATGCTTTAGTTCTTAAAGGATTTCCAGTACCTTCAATTTCTACTACCACAAATCCCAGTTCGGCCAATGCCTGGTTGTCGCCGCTGGTGGCATGGAAAGACCATGCGCCTTCTCCACCTGCCAGAAAAGTTCCGCCTTGCGGACCAGGATAGATATAATCAATGACCGGATATTTTTTATCGGGATTAAGGTTGGTGGGAACAAACATTAATCCATAAATTTCTGTGTGGTCATCTGCTGCTTTTACATGAAAAGGAATGGGTGGTTTCCAGCCTTTGGCAACTAATCTGGAAATATCCGTTTTTGCCACGGTCATCACGACTTTCCCGTCTAATTTAGTTAAAACGGTTACTGGTGGCACATCAGGCTTGGAATAAGTGTCAAGAAAATATTTTCCTGAAGGTGAAAAAGTAACACGGTGATTACCCACTTCTGGTGTTAAGACTTTAAAATCTTTGCCATCGAAATTGACGCTGCATAACTGCAGGAAATAGGGATTTTCTGATTCTAATCCTGCCGCCATAAAATAGATGAGGTGATTCTTTTCATCTACTTTTGAAATGCTAGACACATCATAATCACCGCTTGTGATTTTATTTTTTAATTTCCCTGTAAGGGCGTCATATAAATAGAGATGTCCCCAATTATCACGTTGCGAAAACCAGATAAATTCATGTGTTTCCGGAAGATATTTCCAGTTGATTCCACCAAAACCTGATTCAAACTGGGTGGGCACGGTTTCTTCAAATACTTCACGCACATCACCTGTGTTGGCATCTGCGATGCGTACTTTCTCTATTTTATTAAAACGCGAAATGGATACAAACGCCAGCTTGCTTCCGTCCTGATTCCATTGTGCATCCGCCAGATGTCCATCGTAAATAATATCATCCATGTCCGTGGAACGGCGTGGGTCAGGTGGTATTTTTAAGAAAACAACTTTTGGTTGATCCACCTTGATGATGACGCGGTAAATTTTCATTTGTGCCGTATCCATCGGAAATTCATATTTCCATTTTTCCAGATGAGGGGCGCCCACATTCGTAGAAACCAGATACATGTCAGGAACATCGCGCTGATCTTGTTTGAAAGTCGCGATCTTTTTTGAATCAGGAGACCAGAGAATAACCGGCTTGTCACTTTTTCGCCAACTGGCATTATCGGTAGCATAACCGAAATTTTTAACGCCATCGGTGGTAAGCTGCGTTTCTTTACCTGTTGTCAGATTACGAACCCATAAATTCCAGTCTTTGATATAAGCGGCTAACTTTCCGTTTGGTGAAATGACTTCATTGCTGAAATCATTGCTGAAAAAATTCATTTCGGGTGAGGAAACTTTCTGATCCGTCTGTTCGAGGTGATAGGATTTTAAATTACAAATCCATGTTTTGCCGTCTGCGCGAAAAAGAATAGACTTGCCATCATCCGTGTAACTGAAATAAGGGAATGGCAGCATGTCCGCCGTGTATTCTTCTCCAGTTGCTTTTGACAATGCATCGGCTAATTTTTGCTGATTGAAGGCAGGTGCTTCTCTTCCTTTTTCCGGATCAACTAATATAAAATCACTTCCGTTAGCGGTCAAATCCCGGTACCAGAAATGATCATTCTGAATCCAGTTAGGACGGACATTTTCGTGGTCTATAAATGGATTGACGTTATAAGATAAAAATTGTGCGGCATGGGCATAATCCTGGGTGGTTACCACATCGGTGGATTGTTGTGCATTGGCTGCTCCGGTTATGCATAGTGCAATAACCGGCAGGTAAAAATTCCGTATCATTAAAATCGTGATGTTTTGAAGGTCTAAGATAAGGAAAATAATAAGGAATGA
>SCQV01000208.1 GCA_004299085.1 Chitinophagaceae bacterium
GGAGCACCTGCTTTAAATCTGCAAGGCTTTCACCATGCGGTATTTTCATCTCCAACACCATGATGGTGATAATGACGGCAAAAACGCCATCGCTGAAAGCTTCTAACCGGCTTTTATTCATGAGGAAAATACTGCGGCTTTTTTACCATGCGTATCATTATAGAATATTCTATTTTCTTTTTGACCGTAATTTCCTTTTGATAAGCTTTTGTGCAAAATTATGAACGGTAAGGATATCAATTCTTTTTGAAGACAAAATTCTGTATATGATCCTGTAATTGCCTTCAATCAATTCTCTTACACTGGGCATGTTCATTTCAGGAACCATCCTCCCAATTCGGGGGTGAAACTCCAAAATATCTGCCTTCTCGAAAAAACGGTCAATCTGAAGTGCTGCGTATTTTTTAGAATCCCGGGAAATATACATCGCAATGGATTCTATATCTTCGAGCGCCTGATCAGTCCAGTTTATTTCAACCATTTTTTTACTCTCTTTTTAGCATCAGCATTAGAAACAACCTTATTGTTATCTGATTGATAGATTCCGTTTTCTATCTTTTGTAACAAGATTATTCTTTCAATCGCTTCTTCGGCAGAAAATTCTTCCGGCAATTCCCTGATAGAGCTTATGACTTTCTTTTTAGTAAGCATTTTCTTTTTTTTTAATTATATCAAAAATAAACATTTTTAATAACTAAACGCTCAATTATCTCCATCTTTCGCTCCTTTCAAAAAATCCACGATCCCCGCTTTAATAGCTTCTGCTATTTTTTCCTGAAATACCGGATTCAATGCTTTCATTTCTTCCTGCGGATTGCTGATAAATAACGTTTCAACTAATGCATTCGGATAATCGGTCGGTCCGTTCAATGAAAAATTGAAACGTCCTACATTGCCGTATTCTTGTAAACCAAGCGCTTCAATATGTTTTAAAATAGCCACGCTCAGCGGGCGAAATCCGATATAGCGGTAATAGGTGCTTGTTCCGCCAACATGAATCGGATCATTCGAAGAATTGAGATGAATGCTGACCAGCAGATCGGGATTAGCTTCTCTTAAAAACATAGTCCGTTCAACCATGTTTTTACTTTCGTCCGAAGTTCTCGTCATCATAACGGTTGTCCCGGACTGCTTCAACAGCGCTTGTAATTTTTTTGCTATCTGCAAGGTGACTGTTTTTTCATATACGCCGGTTGGGCCTTGCGCCCCCAGGTTGGTTCCCCCGTGCCCCGGATCAATGGCAATGGTCAGATGAGAAAGCGATAAATTTTTCGGTTGGCGTTTAACGCTTACTGTCAAAACATTCCCGTGATAATATGCCAGATATCCCCACGCCTGAGCATGCTTCAGCTCAATGATTACCCTCAATACATCATCTGATATTTGCTGATACCAGACATTTTTTATCTCTTTGGCGCTTTGCAATTGGGTAATCCAATTGGTATTGGAGGTGGCGCCATATATATCCAAGACAATTCTTGATGGGTTTATTTCCTGAAAGGTGGTATAGGGCAGCCTTTCATTCAACCCTATCGAAACATAATCAAATAAGGAATCACCCCATACTTTCCAGGAACCACTCAATGAATGAGGAATAAAGGCTCCTTTGGATAATAATAAAACATCATTGATAGGAATATAGGCCGAATGATCCCGTGCTAATTCCACACGATAGTTGTTTCCAAACATGCCGGTAATGTGCAGCAAAACAGCCGTATCCAAATAGCTGATTTTGGCGCCGCCGAGCCGGTCCGTCCCCAATCCGAATGCAAGATAAGGAAGCGGACCTATCGTTTTGCCAACAATCGGCTCATCCGTATTCAAAACGCTAAAGTTTGAAGATAGAGAATAAGAAACAGAGTTTCCTTGCGGGTTTTTCATTTTAACAACCAAAGAATTAGAAAGCAGAGGATCGTTTATCTTCACCACATAAGATCCCTGATAAATTCCAGGCATCCCGTATGTTTGTGAAACAGGCTGTTCATATAACGGAACAACATCATTAATGGTAACGCGATTTCCGGTTTGTGCTTTTACCTTAAACCGGATAATATCTCCCGGCTTCAGCCAGCAATTTCCTGAAGGAAACGTTTGAGCAGATTCAATGCTGAAAGTGGTATCGGGAAGCGGAGGCGCCGGTACCCTGTAATGATAAACTACCTCTTTAGTATAAAGAGTGCCTTCGTGATTTTTGCTCTTAAATAAAAGAATGCTGTCTCCCGGTTGTAAATCAAACGCTACGGCAAAGGCGCCGGTAGGATATACTTTTATGGTTTGTCCGTTGACTGAAAGTGTACACTTTTTACAAGTGTTTCCACTGATATAATTGATACGGTGATCTGTATAGATGGTGGTACGTGAAGGATGTACCAGGTGAATGTATGGCTTCTGTGCCTGGCAGCAAATGGCGCTCACCATGCATGTCAGAATGGCAAATATTGTTTTCATTAACGTATCTCTCTTTGGGTTGGAAAGATAGCACTTCTATTTTTTAAAACCAATCCTTTCTCTTTCTTCCCACTTTCTTTGTGCAGCTTTTCCATCTAATAAATTTTCTATCGCATCATAAATCTGTGAAAGTTGAACATCGTGTTCACCGATGCGTTGTTGAAGCTCTTTTAATTGGTGGGTCAACTCTCCATTCAGCATGGCCATTCGCCTGATTTCCACAAAAACACGCATAATGGCAACGTTCATTTCAATGGCTTTCTTTGAGTGGAGTACGCTGCTAAGCATAGCTACCCCTTGTTCCGTAAAAGCAAAGGGCACCGATGTATTGGGCCTTTTCGCTGGATATGTCATCACAATCTGTGATGACATCCCTTGATTTATGGCATCTATTTGCAGCCGGATGCTTTCGTATTCTGCTATGGTAAGCTGGAACATAAAATCTTCGGGAAAGCGTTCCATATTACGTTTTACTGCCTGATTGAGCACACGGGTTTCTACCTCATAAAGAGTCGCCAGATCAAAGTCGAGCATAATTCTTGTACCACGTAATTCATAAATGCGGTTTTGAATAGATCGTATTATTTGCATGGCAGAAAGGATTTAACAGGAGATAAAAATATAGAATAAGGCTCTTTATTGACCTACAAAACGTCCGCCTAAGGCGGACGTTGATTGCCAAGCACCATTCTGTTTTTTACCTACCATCTGTTCCTCTGGAACAACTGTCGTCCGCCTCTGGCGGACGCATTATTGGTAATAGGTATAAATCAATATAGGTAAATGTTCCTCCGGAACATTTCGTGACAAATTGGGGGTATTTAAACGCCTCTTTCTGTAAAAATAAGTAAAATAAATAATGATTATCCGCTTATAATGCGGGAACCTATATGTCAGCTCTCGTTTGGCTCAATATCGAATATCCGACGCCGATTTCCGATTTTAGAACTACTGTCCCTACTTCAATACCTGCCTGCCGGCAGAGGCAGGTTCATCATTCCTTGCCTGCCTGCCGGCAGAGGCAGGTTCAATGTTCATTATTCAAAAGATGTTCCTGTACTTAAACGGATAATCATTAAATAAATTAGAGAGAATTATTTCTTCTTATACACCGGCACCGTGCTGCACGGTTCCCCAAACATCACGCTTTTGACTACCGGCTTCAGTTTTTTCATCAAAGCGATGTAAACATCTGCTG
>SCQV01000017.1 GCA_004299085.1 Chitinophagaceae bacterium
TGTGGAAACATTTCCTTATGGAGCGGGTGGTATAGGGTATGTAGATACGACACTTTATAACTCTTATGATAATAATGATTTGAGAAAATCACTATTCTATACCTCTAATGGGACAGGCCAAATTCAATTTGCAGGTACTTATACAGGATCGTTTTATAATTTTTGCGGTATAGCAACGGATGAAATTTATTTAATAAGAGCGGAATGTTTAGCCAGGGAAGGAAATTATGAAGGTGCTATGGCAGACATCAATACGTTGCTTTCCAATCGCTATAAGACAGGGACCTTTCATCCGCTTACAGCAGGTAATGCTGATGAAGCGTTACGAATAGTACTCTCAGAACGCAGGAAAGAGCTCCCATTTAGAGGACAGTTACGATGGGAGGATCTGAGGCGTCTTAATAAAGATAAAAGATTTGAGGTCACCCTTCAAAGGATCATTGACGGAACCACTTATACTTTGCCACCTAATGATCCTCGCTATGTATATCCCATTCCCGATAATGAGATTCAATACAGTAATATTCAGCAAAATCCACGATAAATTTTCAAAATGAGAACAATGAAAAACATTATTCTTTTTATAGTAGCAATAAGCACGCTCTCGTTTAAAAACGCTATAGCTAAAAATTCTTTAAGTCCATCAAGCAAAGGTGAGTTCTCTAAATTATGCATTAAAGTATTTTTGGGACAGGCAAAAAAGACCGATACACTTCAACTCTGTCTAATGAGCCCATTCGACAGGGGACAGAGAAGTTCTTCTAAGTATATAGCTGCCCCCGATTCCAGGGGAATGTACACGTTTAACATTCCGGTCTCAAATCAGGAAGGATGCTTTTTTCTTTCAAGACTCTTACATAAGAATGGTAAATATTATGATAAGATTGTTGGGTGGAATTATATTCCAATTTCTCCTGTTTTGTATTGGGAGAAGAATGATAGTATATGCGTACGGATAACTAAAAGAGCATCCCCCTCTATAGGAGACAACACGGCACTAAATCTATATACCTATTCCTTCTCTGGAAAAGGCTCTGAGAAATATAACGTGTTATATAGAATTGATTCAGCATTATATTGTACACAAAATAAGAACCCCGTCATATTTGACCCTGATTTTCACTATCAAGACGGTTATGAACAAAGCAGGGATGTCGCGTTTAACATATTAGAGACCAATAGAGGTTTTCTCCCGTTGAAATACTATGATATATTTAAAGCAGATATCTTAGCTTATGGTGCCGAAGCTACATTTGCATCTGTTACAGACTATTTTACAGCATTATCTGATTCTTCATCATGGGCAACCATTGGAAGATTTAGGGAGATATACAAGCATAATTCCCTTGCCCAATTTAAATTATCTGGCATACCGGCTAAATATCTTATTCAATCATATTCTTATTGCTATTATTTATTACAAAAAGCGCAGACATACTATTTTGTGCTTCATTTATCTGATAATGCAGATTCTATTTATTACTTGATTAAAAAAAAGTTCAAAGGAGAATTGAGAGATTATCTTTTAACCAAGTTTCTTTATTCTGCCCGGGTTAATCATTTGAACCGAATATTAGATGATGCGCTTACTACCGTTCAAACTCCTGTTTGTTTTAACAACCTGGCAGCCCTCAAACCGAGGCTATCAGGTGAAAAGACTTTGGATTTTTCTTTCTCAAATCTTCAAGGGCAGAAGGTGAGCCTGAAGGATTTTAAAGATAAGGTAGTGTTGATAGATTTTTGGTTCAAAGGCTGTGGAGGATGCGCGGTGTATTACCATGACGTTCTTTCTAAGGCAGAATCACATTATAGAAATGTTCCCGATGTTAAATTTTTATCAATTAATATTGACAGGCAGAAAAGTTTTTGGTTAAAGGGACTAAAATCAGGATTGTTCACTTCAAATGATGCCTGTAATTTGTTCACGAATGGAAATGGCACATTAGATCCGGTAGTGAAGTATTATAATATACAGGTATGTCCTACAGCCATCTTACTAAAACCCGATGGCCTCGTATTTAGATATAACAGTTCAGAACTTTATAATTATGAATCCTTGGTGAGGCTAATTGATTTTTTAAGGAAGGAGATTAAAAAAGGTGGGGACCGGTGATTGCCTCCACCTTAGTGGTTTTAGAATGATGCCTGTTGGGTGAGTATGGTCACATCCGATTTGGGAATTTCTCCATTTTGTGGAGTATCATTGGAAGTAACCTCACAAGGTAAGTTCCCACCGGGACATGATCTGGGAGTGGTAGTAACTTTATAGTTATTACCATCTACTCCTGTGACGTAATAAGTGTTGCTCGCCGTTCTGGTAGCTGCGGAAGCAAAGGCAGCTCCCGCGCCGACAAAAATTGCTGTGGCTACTAAAGCCGTTCTGATCTTTTTCATGATCTTTGTTTTATTTAATTAGTGGTGCCTACACTGTTATACAGGTTATCGGCTTTCCCTGAATTCATGCATGAAATAATTTTAATGAAATAAGTGTCCTATATTTTATGAGTTTATTTTTCGAGTTCTTTTAAATAAGGTA
>SCQV01000209.1 GCA_004299085.1 Chitinophagaceae bacterium
ACTGTCACTCCGCTCAAAACATGTGAATTCATGGCAAGATAAATAGTATGTACATTGAGCGTATCGCTTTTGATATGCTGCAACAATTTGTGATAGCGTGCATATCCGGTGTAAAAAATCATGAACTGCAGCGAGGAATCCTTCGGTATATCCTTGAGAGTGAAAACACCGCTCTCATCCGTAAACCCAACGGTAACAACGGCGCTGTCCTTAGGTTGGCGGACATAGACGGTTGCAGAAACCAAAGGCTTGCGGGTAGCTGAATCCAGCACTTTGCCCCGTATGATATAGGTGCGCTTTTGGTGTTTTTCCAGAATGTCGGATTTTTTTGTGCCGGCCATTTCCTGTGCCACGGCTGAAGAGTAAACAAAGACAGGTAAAATGGCTAAAAGTAAAATAAAAGTTTTCATTAAAAAGAATTGTGAAATGAAGGTACGTCTTATTCGTAAATAAACTAAATGACTATTGTGTTAATATTATCTTAAAACGTCTAATCGCTAAGATAATGTTAATGATAAATGGACGAAAAATTCCTGAGGCGTTTCGCGTATCATCAGATCGTATTTTCCCGGATAAAGCAGTTGCAGCCTTTGTTTTACATTATCCAATCCTATTCCTGATTTATTTTTTTCAGGATCATGGATTGTTTTTGGATGGGCGCTGTTAGCCGTTTCAAAGAATAATTTAGTTTCATCACACCTTAAATCAATTTTTACCCATGATTTTTCCTGCAGGCTGATGCCATGCTTGAAAGTGTTTTCCACAAAAGGAATCAATAACATAGGAGCTATATAATGTGTATCCGGACATTCTGTAATATTGATATCAATCTTAATATTTTCATTTTCTTCCAATCGTAATTGCTGCAGATAAATATAATCCTTCAGGTAGGACAATTCTTTAGACAATGGGATCAAATCCTGTTGATTATCGTGCAGCATAAACCGCATCATATCGCCTAACTTTTGAATACCATCGCCGGTTTTTGCGGCATTTTCCTGCATGGAAATGCCATAAAGAGTGTTCAGTGAATTGAATAAGAAATGCGGATTGATTTGGGAACGGAGAAATTGGAGGTCAGAAGTGGTTTTTCCAAGTTCTTTTTTGAGGGAAAGTAATTGTTGAATTTTTTCTTTATTTCGATGATAAATAAACCAAGACATAAAAAACGAGATGACTGCAGTGACAATAATAAGTTGGATGGTTATGATAATGCTTTGACGCCCCAATTGATGTATAATAATAAAAGGCAAAACAAAAAGGCATAAGAGGATAAGAAATTCATTAATATAAACCATTGGTTTTTTATTATTTTTACTAAACATGGGTATAAGCCAGAAAAGGTTGAGCAGATAAAAAAGATAACCCGGAGGAAGTAACCAGAGCCATACAATGGTCCACCAACCATAGCCGGCATTGATAACAAATATTAATCCGTAAAGCCAGACGGCTAATGTGATTGAAAATGATTTCAATATTTTTCCAAATAGTGTGTCGCGCCTTTTCTTTTTTGACAAATAATAAATGGAAAAAATAAAAAATAGGATGGGAAGGATGATGAGTTTCATAGCTTGTAAATTTTATGCAATGATAAAACCTGAAAAACTTCTACAAGTGCATAAGTGATGAAATAGCCGGAAAATGTGACGAATTTCCAAACTTTTGGTATTTTGGGGAAAATGAATGCCATTCTTTAACAGACGGAAAACCGTTTTTGAAAGATGATGGTGAAAACCATTAAGTTCGTGTACCTTGAATTCTCTTTATATACATGCTCCCTTCTTTGTTGACCGTGACAGACCTTGGTAGAAAAAGATTATATAAAGCATTAAACCTTATTAACTGCACTACCGGTAAAGTTATAATAAGGTTAGGATATGCTGGGTTTCATAGCCCTCTACTAAGGTTAACCCTCTGCTAAAGGGGAAAAACTACTGTTATGTCAAATATAAAATGACGCAAAATATCTCCCACAAAGCCACGGAGAACACCAAGGAGAGCCTTTGTGGGCTTTGTGCCTGCCTGTCCGGTAGGCAGGTCTTTGTGGGAAACCTTCCAAATAATGGTTAACTTAGCACTACTTTAAAGAAGGGTGGATTCTATAAATATGATTAATCCAACTTTTTTCCCTGCAAAGAGTTTAGTTATTTTGCCGTTTAATTTTCACTAAACTTAGAAAATGAAGAAGGTATTTCTTATTGTTCTTGCATTTGTATATTTTTATGGAGGTGTAAGTGGCGCTCCTGTCTTCAGCGATCCGAAATTACCCATTATTGTACTGCCTGCTGCTGAAGAAGCAAATACACCAATGGTGCTGATGATCACCGGCGATGGCGGGTGGAAAAATTTTGATCCGCGGCTGGCAAATCAATTTGTACAGCA
>SCQV01000210.1 GCA_004299085.1 Chitinophagaceae bacterium
ATTGAATATTGAGCATTGAAAATTGATTATTGAATATTATTTGTTATTTGACTCTTGTTATTTGGATTTTAAACTAAAGATATGTATCAGTTAAAAGTAATTTTAGCAACTACCAGAGAGGGAAGAAAAGGACCGGCAGTAGCCGCATGGTTCATGGAAAGGCTTAAAAGCCAACAGGATTTCGAAGCCGAATTGATTGATCTGAAAGAAGTAAACCTTCCGTTTTTAGATGAGCCGGAACATCCCCGGTTAAGGCATTATCAACACGAACATACCAAACGGTGGAGCAGGATGATAGAGCCGGCGGATGCTTTTGTCTTTATCACTTGCGAGTATAATTTTGGTTTCCCTGCGCCCTTGAAAAATGCGCTTGATTTTATTTATCAGGAATGGAACTATAAGCCGGCAGCTTTTGTCAGCTATGGTGGAATCGGAGCAGGAGTCAGGGCGGTACAAATGATAAAAGAAGTAATCACTACACAAAAAATGGTTCCGCTTTTTGAGGCCGTACATATTCCTTTTTTTGCCAGCCATATTAATGAAGAAGGGAAGTTTATCGCTACCGAATCTATGGAGAAATCTGCTCATGTGATGATGAAAGAATTGCTGAAATGGACTAAAGGCTTAAAAGCCATGCGGGATGAAAAGTGAGATTTAAAGATTCAAATTATTCTGTTGAAACGTGAATCTGATTAAAACTGTCCTCTGCTTATATTTTAACGGGAGTTCAAGCCATTTCACCTTGATAATCAAGGTAATATTACCGGATCGTTTATATCTTAAGTGCGCTTTTAATAGGGAGAAGACAGGGAGTATCCTCCCTTTGTCTTGCTCTTTGATTGTGTCGAGTAGTGCTCTATGATAAAACATGCATCTCCTGTAATGAATGGAGGATCATTTAGTTAGCCTCCGAACTCGCGTCATTTTATTCTATTTTCATCTTCACACTTCACATTGCTTTTTTCTCAATTCTAATTGCTCGTCAGAATTGATTATGTTATTTAACATAATCGTCTATAACATTTCTATAACATTAGATTAACACACCTCTGCTAATTCATTTAAACAAATAGTTTAGGATTACGGTATTTATTCTGACAGGTTTATCTGGGCAAAACTCAAAAATATCTTTTATGAAAAAGCTATTACTTGATTCCATCTTATTGGTTGCAACTTGTTCGCTGATGATGTTTTCTCCGCGAAATGTATTTGCGCAGGGGCATGAAATCAGTGGAAAAGTTACCGGAACGGACGGGACGCCGTTGCCCGGCGTTACAATTCAAGTGAAAGGTACAACTACAGGTACTGCAACCGATGCACAAGGGCAATATGAATTGTCTGCACCTTCAGATGCAACACTTACTTTCAGTGGTATAGGCTATATGACTCAAAGCATAGCTGTCAATGGGCAGTCTATTATCAATGCTACGATGCATTTATCCAACACCCAGTTGAATGAACTGGTGGTTACTGCATTAGGAATTCAGCGGGAAGCAAAAACCTTGGGATATGCAGAAACGACTGTTCAGAGCAAATCTTTGGTAGCAGGCAGAGATGTAAATGCGATACAAGCGCTGAATGGTAAAGTATCGGGTTTGAATATTGTGACTACAAGCAGCAGTGTTTTCCAACCAACTAAAATATTAATTCGAGGTATCCGGTCCCTGACGGGTAATAACCAACCGATGTTGGTAGTGGATGGCGCTCCAACACCGCTTGATTTCCTTTCTACCATTCCACCAGAGGATATTGGGAGTGTAACCATTTTAAAAAGCGCCGCTTCTGCGGCCATTTATGGCCCTGATGCGGTTAATGGCGTTATCATTATTACTACTAAAAAAGGCGGTGATAACCCGACTATCACTTTTAACTCCACGGTTACCGCGCAAAAGGTGGCTTTCTTTCCAAAGATGCAGGACCAGTATGGTTATTATGGAGGTGAAGTGTCAGATATGTATGGGAATCCCATTTATATCCCCTTTGAAAACGTGCTCTATGGCCCGCCATTCAATGGGCAAATGGCGGCTGTCGGAATAAAATTACAGGATGGCTCCATTCAAATGTATCCTTATTCGAATGACTATAAGAATGATAAAATAAAGTTCTGGAATACGGGCATGACGGTACAAAACTCAATTTCATATACCGATAAAAATTCTTATTTGAGCGTTGAAAATGCTAATATTAAAGGATTAGTGCCAGACGACAGGAATCAGCGGACGAGCATACGCTTTAACAGCGGTAAAAAATATGGGAACTTTTCTTTCAATTATGGATTAAACTATGTGCAGCAAGACTGGAACATCACTGACCAAAATAATTATGGGGTAGCAGATCCCAGCGCGTATGTGGGGGGACTTTTCTTTGCTATTGACCAAATTGGGGATAACGTGCCTTTTCTTAGTTATAAAGACTGGCAACATAATAAGTTTGCTGAATATTCTAACTATTATGATGAATTTTCTTACAACCCTTATTGGCTGATAGGTAATATCCGGCAAAAGGGACAGCAAAACTCCATATTGGGAAATATTACTTTAAATTATCAGTTTATTCCTTCCTGGTTAAAAGCTACTATCAGGATCAATTCAGATTTTGCCTTCCAGGAGTTTAAGAATACCAATGCTCCCATTATTGTTTCTACCTGGGCGCAAACAGACGCTGTCGTTTCAGTTCCTGGAACCAGTTATGAGTACAGCCCCCGTAATCCATCACAATACAGCAGCCGGCCCGGGACTGAACTGGATGATGAAAACTATAATGGATTATTGAATATGGACTATTTCCTTAGTGGGGGCGGCAATGTATCAAACAGTTTTAAATTGTCTTATATAACCGGTGGCATGATTCGCCAGAGCCGGTCAAAAGATGTGGCAGTAGGAGCCAACAGTTTGGTAGTTCCTTTTTTGTATAATGTAGGTAACAGAAGCGGCGATGCTTACGTCCCTGGTTATCCGGGTAATAATTATGATATCCAATACCGGATATTTTCTGCTTACGGGAGTTTGGCGTTGAATTATAAAGGATGGGCCAATATAGAGGTTACCGGCCGTAATGACTGGGACAGCCGCTTGTCAAAGCAGAATCGTTCCTTCTTTTATCCTGGGGCCAATATAGCATTAGTCCTGTCACAAGCTATTCCAGCCTTACAGAATAGCAAGGTGCTCTCTTACTTGAAAATCAGGGGAGCTATTTCTAAATCGGGTAATGTGAATATTTCTCCTTATGAGTTAGAGGCAACTTATGCTGCGCCGGATGGTTTTCCTTACGGCAGCAATGCGGGATTTGCCCCTAATCAAACCTTTCCAAATCCCAATCTGAAGCCTGAATTTGTCAATACAAAAGAAGCCGGTGTGGAGATGGGCTTTTTGAATGACAGGATTGACCTGAATGCCACTTATTTTTTCCAGGACAATACCAATCAGATTATACAAATATCACAGTCTTATACTACAGGATATTCCACTACGCTTGCCAATGCAGCAGACTTCAACAACTATGGAGTGGAAATGGCTTTAGGACTGACGCCTCTTGTGAAATTTGGGAAGAGCCAGTTTAATTTAAAGATTAATGCAACTTATAACAATAACAAAGTAACTAAAACTTTCAACAATACGCCGGTCATAGTGGGCGGCACGAATGCTGCTAATTTTCCTCAGATTGCAGTAGGCTATCCTACGGTAAGCAATATTGCCATAGTCGGGCAACCCGCCTTTGCCTACCAGATTACAGACTATGCCCGTGACCCGGAGGGAAAAGTAATCGTTGATCCAGCGACCGGAAATCCATCTCTTTCTCCCAGTCCGGTGGTCTTGGGAAGGTCGCTGCCATTATGGGTATTAGGTACTACGCTTTCTTATTCTATTGGAAGATTCTCGGCTGAAATGACCTGGGAGTATAAAGGCGGCTATGATTTCTATGCCGGCATGGGGCCTGATGAAGATTTCGGTGGTGTATCCGCCAGTAGTGCACAATACGGACGGCAACGTTTTGTATTTCCCAATTCTGTGTATTTGGAAAATGGGAAATATGTAACCAATACAAACATACAGGTGGCGGACGGTAATTTGCTTTACTGGACAGGAGGTTCTACCAATACAGGTATTGGCACAAACTATTTTGCCAGCGCTGCTTCATGGAGGTTAAGAGAAGTCAATATCTCTTATGATCTTCCTTTCAAGTGGATGGGGCCGGATAAGGTTATTAAAGGAATTACCATCAGTGCGGTGGGTAATAATTTATTTTTATTTGTTCCTAAGTCCAATCAATGGGGAGATCCTGATTTTGATTACTCAAGCTCGGATAACACATTCGGGGTTCAAAGTGGTTTCGTCTATCCTTCAGCCAGGCAATTTGGATTATCTCTCACAGCAAAATTCTGATTAACCATTAAAAGAAATTATCATGAAACCTATAAATAGAAAATACTTAGTTTTATTGGTAATCCCCATGATTGTCTTCGCGGGGTGTAATAAATTTCTGGATATTAATACTAACCCGAATGCGGTTACGACGTCCACGATAACAGCGCCCTTGATTTTCACCGCAGCAGAGGTTGCTGTGGGTGACAGACAGGTGGGTAATAATGCACATGATGCAGGACTATACAGCCCCAAGCAATTTATTTACCATTGGATCGGGTATATGGCTCAAAACGGTGGATTTTCTCCGGTGCAGAATGAAATTACCTATACGCTGGATAATACCTTCGCCGACGTCCTTTGGATTAATTATTATAATACTTTATTTGAGCTTAATCAGGCAAAAACGATGGGCTTGCAGGAAGGTGATACTGCTTTAGCCGGCGCAGCCATGGTTTTATCGGCAGACTTGTTTCAGGAGGTGGTCGATTTGTTCGGTAATGTACCCTATTCGCAGGCTTTTCAGACGGAGAAATATCCTAAGCCGGCTTATGATAAGGCGCAGGATATTTACAATGACCTACAGTCCAGCTTAGACACTGCCATTATCTATTTAAAAGCTTCTGTCAATACTGATTTCAGCAGTTCCGATGTCATTGCGCAAGGGAATGAGCAGTTATGGACACAATTTGCCAATACCATAAAGTTGAAACTGCTGATACGTCAGTCTGAAGTCCCGGGATTTAATCCTTCTGCGGAGATTAGCAAGATTATGAATAACGGCGGAATGCTGGGTGCCGGCCAGTCAATCAGTGTAAATCCAGGATACGTGAACGAAGTGAATAAGCAAAATCCATTTTATGCGAATTATGGCTACACTCCGACAGGAGCCTTGGGAACAACTTCTGAAAATGCGAATGCCTATATCATCAACCTTCTCCAAAACACCCATGACCCCAGGCTTGCTTATTTCTTTGCTCCTGTTGCAAGTAGTGGTAGTTTTGTAGGTTGCCAATATGGTGACATACAATCTAACCTGCCGACCAGCAGTTCCGCCGCCTCTTACTTCGGCCCTGCTCTTATTGGCAGCGCAACACAGAATCAATGGATCATGCCTTCCTACGAAAGCATGTTTATGTATGCGGAAGCGGTAGCCAGAGGCTGGATAACTGGGGATGCACAAGCAGCTTATCAGGCGGCGGTAACGGAATCTTTTGCGTGGTTAGGAATCTCCAATGATTCTACTACCGCAGCAACCTATATGGCAAACAATTCGATAGCTAATTGGGCCACGGTAGCAGGCGCTTCCAAGGAAGATCAGGCGAAGTTTATTGTCATGCAGGAATATATTGCGAACACTTGTATAGATCCTTTGGAATCTTATGCAGATGAGCGGCGGCTGAATTTCCTACCACCGGGATTTATATCAGTAAGTGCAGGACGCATTTCCAGCACACTTCCCGTCCGTTTGCCTTATGCGGAAAGTGAATTTACCCGAAACAATGCTAATGTCACAGCCCAGGGGACTATCAATGTGTTTACTTCAAAATTGTTCTGGGAGCCTTAGGAATTATTTAAATGATTATTAGAAATTAAACTGATGATTATGAAACTTCATAAATTGATTATGGCCCTTATCCTGATGACAGGTATTGTAATGACCGAGACCGGTTGCCTGAAAGATAAGTTGTATGACAGCGGAACTATTCAATCCGAGCATGCTACGGGGCCGCAGCCGAAAGTGGTGGAAGTCAGGTTAACGGCTTCGTCGAATGCCAACTTCCTGGTACTTTCACTGGAGAATTCTTCAACTGACACTACCATGGATCTGGTTCCTATTGACTTGGCTACACCGGGCCCTGCAACACAGGATATTCATGTAACTGTAGCGTTAGATTCTTCCTTAGTGGATGCTTTTGATACAGCGAACGGGACAGATTATGCTATGCCTCCTTCTTCTATGTACACTATCGTAAACCCGGTGGTAACTATACCAAAAGGATCACATATTGGATACGTTCAAATTAAATTCAAAGTATCCGACTTCTTAGGTGGTTCATGGGCATTAGGTTTCCAGATTACAGGAATCCAGGAATCCGGCTATACGGTTAGTGGGAATTTGAATACTGGAATTGTCTCTATTGGTGTAAAAAATCAATATGATGGTATTTATGCGAACACCTGTGCCATTTACAAATCAGGTGCCCTTCTGACAACAACAAACGGGAATGTCACCTTAGCTACAAAGAGTTCCAATACAGTAACCACTACTACCTTAGGGAATTATTTTTCACCCTACGATTGCGAGTTTACTATTAATCCTGATAACTCTGTAACAGTCAGCAGCACTGATTTTCAGGTAACTAATATTGGGCCAAATACGTTTGACCCCTCTACAAAAACTATCCAGGTATCATTTTCTATTTTATCGGGCAAATATGTATTTAATCAAACCCTTGTGTATAAGGGACCCAGGTAGAGTATGGAGTACCTGTACAAATAGTACAAAAACAAATGAAAAATACTAATGCCTATCTACTTTTGTGCAAGTAGAGTAAGAGAACCTGCCTATGCCTACAGGTATAGATCCTTCATGGATACTCATAGATGCAGTATTCTATGATTATAAATTCACCAAATTTATTTTTGAACAATCATTCCTGCCGAGGCAGGAATGGGAAAGACGAAAAAACAGGATGTGTTATTAGGATATAAATTGTCGAACTCACGTTATAATAATATTTCTCCCCGCAGATATTATAGGTTTTTCGTATGAATAACGCGGGAGTTTTTGGTTGAAGGGAGGAGGAGTCCTCCCTTTTTTATACTGATAATCATCCTGTTACAAAGGTATTAGAAAAAAAGTTCATAAAAAACTTTGCGGATAAATGGCTTCTCCCTACCTTTGCCCTCCTTAAAAAATCGTATAACCGTTTTTTATTTTTTGAATAATGAATACGCTAAGCTTTAAAACACAGTCTGCCAATGCGGCTACCGTAAAACATGACTGGTATGTGGTAGATGCCACGAACAAAACGCTCGGCAGGATATGCGCCGACATTGCTGCTGTCCTGCGAGGCAAAAACAAGCCTTATTTTACCCCTCATGTGGATTGCGGAGACTTTGTCATCGTGATTAATGCAGACAAAGTAGTTCTGACCGGAGAAAAGTTGCTGAAAAAGCAATACATTACCTATTCAGGTTATCCCGGCGGCCAGAAAAAGGAAAGCGCTAAGAACCTGCTGGCACGCCGTCCGGAGGCAGTTATTGAACGCGCCATCAAAGGAATGTTACCCAAAAACAGGCTGGGCCGCCAGTTGTTTAAAAAATTATTTGTGTATGCAGGCGCCGAACATCCTCATACTGCTCAGAACCCTCAGCCATTCACTTTTAATTCATAATAATACATGGAAAAGCAAAATAATACTATCGGTCGCCGTAAAGAAGCTGTGGCGCGTGTATTTATCAGTAAAGGTTCCGGTAAGATCACCATCAACGG
>SCQV01000211.1 GCA_004299085.1 Chitinophagaceae bacterium
TGAAAAAAGAAACGGTGGCTATCTTTCGCGGCGAGCGTGGGCATATTGAAGGATTGGCAGATGTTGCAGAAGGAGAAACCGATACCGGCGTGCTGAAAAAGTATGTGGCTATTCATTTCCCTCACAAATTATCTTCCATGATGTACACTGCATTAAGCCATGAAAAGATAGTTTCGGTATTGACAAATATTATTGGCCCGAATGTGAAATGTATGCAATCCATGCTGTTTGTCAAAGCCCCCGGAAAGGCCGGCCAGTCTTGGCATCAGGATGAATTTTATATTCCCACCAGAGATCGTTCTTTAACCGGTGTCTGGATTGCGATTGATGACGCGTCTGTTGATAATGGCTGCTTGTGGATTATCCCTGGCAGACCGGGAAATATTATGCGGCGGGTGGAAAGTAAAAGCGATGAATACGCCGATGTGGATTCAATTGATGTTTCCGGGTACGGTGCAGATGCACCCATTCCTGTGGAAGTAAAAAGCGGATCGGTTGTGTTCTTCAATGGTTATACGCTGCATAGCTCCCGGAGAAATAAGACAACAGATCGTTTCAGAACCGCCTTAGTCAATCATTACATGAATGCGGATTCCATGCTCCCCTGGGATCAGGACGGAAAGCTTCCTGCCACGGAAGATCTCCGGGATATCGTGATGGTTGCGGGGAATGACCCATACCAATGGAAAGGGATAGTTGATCTTAATAAACCCTACCTGAGGCCTGATGTATTAAAAATAAAAACGCAATTGTAAAGTATGATGAAATTACAGTTTTATTCCCCCCGGTGGGGAAGCGAAAATGTAGCATGGGATGCTTTTTTCAGTAAAGTTAAAACTTCAGGTTATGATGGAGTGGAATTTGGTATTGGCAATGCTGTGGATGAAAGGGAATTAGATTTAGTATGGAATCTTGCTGAAAAATACAGGATACGAATGATTGCCCAATGTTACGATACTGGTGAAGCTGACTTCTCTAAGCACTTAGATTTGTATGGCAAATGGTTTGAAAAAATAAAGCCCTATCCCTGCGTAAAAATAAATTCACAAACAGGCAGGGATATTTTTAGTTTGGAACAGCACAAAGTCATCGTTGATCTGGCTACTCAGGCAGAACAAGACATCGGAGTTGAAGTGCTGCACGAAACACATCGCAATAAAATGCTGTTCGCAGCACATATCGCTAAGGATTATCTTAGAAAATTTCCCGGAATGAAACTCACGCTCGATATTTCGCATTGGGTATGTGTAGGTGAATCTTTTCTCGAAGACCAGACGGAAGCCGTAGCGCTTGCTATTAAGAGGACAGAGCATCTTCATGCGAGAGTTGGATATCCCGAAGGTCCACAGGTTCCTGACCCAAGAGTTGATCCCTGGCGGCATGCACTTGCAGTGCATTTGAGTTGGTGGGATCAGCTTATAGAGAGAAAGAAAAACGAGGATGAATTATTGACCATTACAACAGAGTTTGGCCCCTATCCCTACATGGTTCATGCGCCTCAAACAGGGAAACCCTTAACCGATCAGTGGGAAGTAAATTGTTACATGATGGATATTTTAAGAAACAGATATAGCTGAAAATATCCTTTTTTATATAGAAATATTGAATTAAGTACTTAGTTCTCGTTATGCAGGAAGATCAGGGCTTTGCTTGAACGACCTTAGAAAAATGACGTTAAGAAATTTGCGGAACGGAGCGTTAAAC
>SCQV01000212.1 GCA_004299085.1 Chitinophagaceae bacterium
CCGATGGGTATGCACCCTTCTGAAAGCCGTTTACAAATTACCCTATCTTTGTTCCTATGTCAATAATTATTCGTCGTGCAAAAAAAGAAGACTGTCCTCGTTTATTGGAGTTAGTGAAAGAATTGGCCGAGTATGAAAAAGCTCCTGATGAGGTGACCGTTTCGCTGGAACATTTTACAGATAGTGGCTTTGGAGCGCATCCTGTGTGGTGGGCGTTTGTTGCTGAAAGCCCCGGCCCCACCCTTAGTCCCTCCCCGGAAGGGAGGGAAACATCCTCGCACATTGTGGGATGTGCTTTGTATTATATCCGCTTTTCTACCTGGAAAGGGCAACGGATGTATCTCGAAGATATTATTGTTTCAAAAGATTACCGTGGAAAAGGTATCGGGAAAATGCTGTTTGAACGACTGATGGAAGAAGCGAAAGAAAAAAAATTAAAAGGTATGGTGTGGCAGGTACTGGAATGGAATGAGCCTGCTATTCATTTTTATGAAAAATATAATGCTTCCTTTGATAATGGCTGGGTAAATGTGACAATGGATTGGTAGTTCGCTAATGCCATCTATTTTACTTAATGCCAGTATGGTCATGGTATAAAATATGAATTAAGGCAACTTATACACATTATCAAATTCTCTACCTTTGCCCTCCGTATGTCAATAATAATTCGTCGCGCGCGTAAAGAAGACTGCTCCAGTCTGTTAGCGTTGGTAAAGGAATTGGCCGAATATGAAAAAGCCTCCGAAGAAGTCACGATTACCTTAGAACATTTCACGGAAAGTGGATTTGGGAACAATCCGGTATGGTGGGCGTTTGTAGCCGAAGAATGCCCCGGCCCCACCCTTAATCCCTCCCCCGAAGGGAGGGAAACACCCTCGCACATTTTGGGGTGTGCCTTATATTTTATCCAGTTCTCCACCTGGCAAGGACAGAAATTATATCTGGAAGACATTGTTGTTTCTAAAGATAACCGGGGTAAAGGAATCGGGAAAATGCTGTTTGAACGAGTGATAAAGGAAGCCAAAGAAAAGCAGTTGAACGGAATGGTCTGGCAGGTTTTGGATTGGAACGAACCTGCCATTAGTTTCTATAAAAAATATCCTGTCTCTTTTGACGCGACTTTATTAGACGTCAGTCTTAACCTGTAACTTTTTATGCAGTGACACTGACCAAGGGATCTATTTCCAGGCAAAGCAGCTCAAATGTTTCTTCAATAGAACCATTGCCTTTTACTTTCTTAAACTTCCCGACCCTTGCATAATGATCAGCTACCGGAATGGTTTTGTTGTGATATTCTGTAATACGTGCACTGATTATTTCTTTATTCGCATCATCTGCACGTCCGGAAGTTTTTCCGCGTTCCAGCAGGCGCCTGACAAGCTCATCTTCAGGAACCTCCAGCGATAAAACTCTGGTAATGGCTGTTTTGCGAAGCGCCAGCAATTTATCCAATGCTTCCGACTGGGCGGCAGTGCGTGGGAAACCATCGAAAATGTATCCTTTGGAATGGGGATGTTTTTCCAACACAGAACTTAACATGCCAATGACCACCTCGTCCGGCACTAATTGCCCTTTTTTGATGAATTGCTCTGCCTCATTCCCCAAGGGTGTTCCTGCACTTATTTCATTGCGCAACAGTTCTCCCGTTGATACATGAATTAATCCGTATCTTTCAATCAGCAGTTGGCTTTGTGTGCCTTTGCCGCTGCCGGGAGGCCCGAAGAGAATTAAATTCAACATAATCGTTGTTGTTTGAAGAGCGCAAAGATAATAAAAACAAATTTAATAAGTAGTTAAGAATAAAACCATATTTTAGATAATTTCTAATTCTTTTCTTTAAAATGATGGAAATGAAGACTTACGATTAAAAATATTGATGATTTTAAAAAGGACGGTACCTGCTTCAGTCGAAGTTAACATAATCTTTAGAACCGGCAGATACAAATTTTCGTACCTTAATAGGAAAGTTGATAACTAAAAATGTATTGCTTTGTTATTTAAAATTAACCGGAGATGAAATTTCAATCTGCGCTTATTATATTGTTGGTCCCGTTTTTATCCGGGGCGTGTGTAAATTCACAGGGAAAAAAATTTTCAGGACAAAAAAATAAAATTATGCAAACTGCAGAAACAATCCATGAGAAAAACCCATATTACTCTCGAACAGATACCACTAAGCTTCATGTGTCATTATCGGAATGGAAAAAGATTCTTCCGCCAGATGTTTATTATATAGCTTTTGAAAAAGGAACAGAACGCGCTTTCACGGGTAAATATTGGAATTATAAAGGGGTGGGTACCTATTATTGTGCCGTGTGTGGGAATAGACTTTTTTACTCGACCGCTAAATTTGCGAGCACGTGTGGTTGGCCCAGTTTTTTTGAGCCTGCACGAAAAAATGCAGTGATTTATAAACCCGACCATAGCTTTGGAATGGACAGGACGGAAGTAATCTGTGCACGCTGTGGCGCTCATCTTGGCCATGTATTTAATGACGGGCCTGCGCCAACAGGATTGCGTTATTGCATGGACTCGCCTGTACTGGATTTTGTGCCGGATACTTCGGCTGTTGCTGAAAAATAAGCGAAGTGTTCTAAAAACCGTTTCTATACCAACTCAATATCAAAATGTACCAAATCCACAAACTGGCGGATACGGTTTTCAATATCCTGGTGAGTAAGATCTCTTAACCTTTCTGTGCCAAACTTTTCTACGCAAAAAGAAGCCATCGCCGAGCCGGTGATAATGCCGGTTTTCATATTCTCGAATGAAATATCGCGTGTGCGCGCCAGATAGCCCATGAAACCTCCGGCAAAAGTATCGCCGGCGCCGGTAGGATCAAATACATCTTCCAAAGGAAGCGCCGGCGCGAAGAAAGCATTGGATGGGTTAAAAAGCAAAGCGCCATGCTCACCTTTCTTTATCACTAAAAACTTAGGCCCCATTTCAAGAATCTTATTGGCGGCTTTCACGATGGAATATTCACCGGAAAGCTGGCGGGCTTCGCTGTCGTTGATCACTAAAATATCAATCATCCTGATAACTTCGCTCAATTCATCCATCGCCGTATCCATCCAGAAATTCATGGTATCTAATGCTATCAGCTTAGGACGTTTCTTCATTTGATGGATGACGCTTATCTGCACGCTGGGATTCAGATTTCCCAATAATAAGAATTCACTGCTTTGATAGCTGTCCGGCACTACCGGCTTGAAGTCTGCCAATACATTCAATTCGGTAACCAGCGTATCACGCGTGTTCATATCCAAATGATATTTGCCTGACCAGAAAAAAGATTTTTGATCTTTTTTTATTTCGACACCATCCAGATTGATATGGCGGGAGCGAAGATCCTGCATCTCTTCTTCTGGAAAATCATTTCCAACCACAGAAACCACATTGACCGGATCTACGAAATTGGCAGCAGCAAGGGCAATATAAGTGGCTGCGCCGCCGACAATTTTTTCTGATTTATGAAAGGGAGTTTCGATAGCATCAAAGGCCATAGAGCCGACTACAAGTAATGACATAACTTGAATTTTGAGAAAAAAATATCCCTTTTAAATTAGGAATCTGTTAAATAAGCGGCAAAAGTACGAATTGCCGGCAAGAATTAAAGCCTGTTGATTACTTTTCTTCAATGATACCGTTAAAAGAAATAGGATCGCGATGGGTGCTGATCACTTGTAAAGAAGCATATCCTTCGCCTGAAATGCTTACTATAAGCCGTTGAATATCTCTGACATCATCCGGTTTGATGACGATATTCCATCCGCCTTTTTTAGGGGTTGTTTTAACATATTGAAATTTTGTAGAAGTAAACTGGATTCCGTCTTTGGAGGCGTCCATCGGCGCTACATAAGCTCTCCCGAAATAGGGGAGATAAGCTGTAATTGTATCGGGCGTAATCTTCAGATCATAATTATCGGTAGAAATATTTCTGGATCTCCCTCGCATGGGGATCACATTTCGCGCCTTGAATACAAAATGCTGGTCGTTGATTTTTTCCTGAATGATTTCTTTTTTATGTTCCTTTTCAATACGCCGGTTTTGGGCATTGGTTAAAC
>SCQV01000213.1 GCA_004299085.1 Chitinophagaceae bacterium
GATAATGCACGGATAGAGCATGGATGAAGCATGGTAAAAGCGCACTTGATGTATAAATAATTACGGAGGATCAGGGGGACCAGGGAATGATAAAGCAAAGCAAAAACCAGTATTTATAAGAATGCCACTTCGTCTCGTCTAAGACGAGATGCGGGAAGATGAGGGAGTGACGTTCCGGGTGTTGGTAAAAGCGGTAAATTGTAGCATACCTGTCAGTCATGGTCGGAAAAAATCCTACCTGGTAAGCAGGAATGGGATAGATGAAAAAGCAGGATGTGCCATAAGGATATAAACTGTCAAGCTCACGTTAATTAAGCTATCTTAACTGCCGTTTTATGAAAACTGTTGCCGCCATATTCTTCTTTCTTTTTTTACATGAAGGATTGCATGCACAAAATAGCTGTACTGTTTTAGGACAAACACCTTCAACGGCTTTCCCCGTTTGCGGTATAGATACTTTTCACCAGCAGTCCGTTCCTATTTGTTCTAATGGCTCTCTCATTGTTCCCGGTTGCGATAATAGCCTGGCTTCAGGCGGTTATCAGGCAAAGAACCCGTTTTGGTACCGGTTTACCTGTTACAAAAGCGGCACACTTAGTTTTCTGATAATACCCAATGATCTGGGTGATGATTATGACTGGCAGTTATATGACATTACCAGTCACGATCCGAATGAGGTGCTTGCGAATGATTCGTTGTTTGTAGCGGGTAATTGGGCGGGTACTTACGGATTGACAGGCGCTAAAGTCAACGGATCAACTATTACAGAATGTGCATCCAACCCTGCTGCTAATGAATCAACATTTGCCAAAAGCCCCACTTTGATCAAAGGGCATACCTATCTTTTATTAATCAGTCATTTTACTGATTCGCAAAGTGGATACAGTCTTTCTTTCGGCGGTGGAACAGCCGTCATTACCGACACGACTGCGCCGCATTTACAAAGCGCGGTAGCCGGTTGCGACGGAGCTTCTATTACCATTATTTTAAATAAAAAAATGCAGTGCAGCAGCCTGGCACCAGACGGAAGCGATTTTACCGTCAGCAATGGAGATAAAGCCATTTCTGCTTCCAGCGTGGACTGTAAAACGGGCTTTGATATGGATTCCCTGATCCTTTTTTTAGATAAACCATTACCCAATGGAAATTATACAGTAACCATCCGCAATGGCAGCGATAGCAACACACTTTTAGATAATTGTGGCAACGGCATTCCTGTGGGAGAAAGCGAGCATTTTTCTTATTTCAGGCCTGCTCCCACACCTATGGATCATATTCCCGTGCTCGGATGTTCACCGAAAACCATTTATGTAGTGTTTGCCGGGGCCATGCGCTGTAATTCCATTGCATCTGATGGAAGTGATTTTAAAGTTACGGGGCCACAGCCGGTGGCCGTTACGGGCGCCTCGGGGGTAAGTTGTGTGAATGGATTAAGTGACAGCGTAGCGTTAACCCTGGCATCGCCTATTGTGAGGGGGGGGGATTATACGGTAACTCTAGTGACCGGTATTGACGGAGTAACCATCATCAGCGAGTGTGGTGTGGAAACACCCCTAAACGACACCCTTCATTTTATGGCAAGCGATACCGTGTCGGCAGCTTTTACGAAAAACATAAATTATAGCTGCAATCTGGCCACTATTAATCTCCACAATAATGGTGATAACGGCATTAATCAATGGTTTTGGATAGTGGGAAATGGAATCACAGGAACCAGTGAGGATTTGAGCTATACGGATACTTCCTTTCAAAATCAACAGGTTCAATTATTGGTTTCCAATGGAGTTTGTAATGATAGTTCGGGACTGACTTTCCCGCTGGATACGAATTATTATGTGAAGTCTGTATTTGAAGAACCTTCCTTTGTTTGTCCTAACGATGAAGTTACTTTCATGGATAACAGCATCGGAACGATTACATCCTGGCAATGGAATTTCGGGAATGGGAATACGAGCTTTATGGAAAATCCGCCTCAGCAGCAATATCCTGTGGTGGTAAGAACAAAAGATTTCCCCGTTTCGCTGACAGTCATTAATACAATGGGCTGCAGCGACACTTCCAACCAGATGCTCAAAGTGATCAATAACTGCTTTATCGCTGTCCCGACTGCGTTTACTCCTAACGGCGATGGTATGAATGATTATTTATATCCTCTGAACGCTTATAAAGCACGTAACCTGGACTTCAAAGTATTTAACCGTTACGGGCAATTGGTTTTTGAAACTAAGGACTGGACACACAAATGGGACGGCACTTTTCATGGAGTTCCTCAACCGATGGGGTCTTATGTTTGGGAGCTTTCCTATATAGACACGGATACCGGGAAGAAAGTATTTAAAAAAGGAGCCACCTTACTGATAAGGTGAATTCAGGTATGCATAAATTTCGTTTGTACATGAAACAGCACCACATAAATCAGGATGGCGCCAAAAATGATCATGGCGACAGAAGCGATACGGTTGAGCCAGCTTACTGTTTTAAAGGTTAATTTATGGCGTATTTTATGTGCCAGAAATACTTTTGTTATATCTGCAGAAAGCATAAACGCCAGGGTAGTTCCAAAGAGGACTGCCCTGTCTTTCAGCTCCAAAGCGCCATTTGCGGTGCATACTGTCAGCCAGAAAATCAACACTCCCGGATTCAGTGTATTCATCACCCATCCGGAAAACCATATTCTCAAATAGCCTCCTTTGTTTATCAGTACTTTTCTCTCCGGATTTTCTCCTGAACTGATTCTGACCTGTTTAAAAAAAATGCCGTAGAGTCCGATAGCTATCAGCACAATGCCGCCTGTTAAACCTATTACTTCCCGCATCAGATCCAACTGATGAACAAATGTAGAGGCAAAATTTCCTAAAATGACATACATGGTATCTGAGAAGGAAACGCCTATGGCAAAGCTCAATCCTGCTTTAAAACCACTGTTGATACTATATTTGATGATCATGAAAATGACAGGGCCCACCGAAAGGGATAAGAATACTCCGAGACCTAATCCTGCTATGAATGATGTGATAATATGCATAAATAATAGAGGAAAATACTTTAATCCCTTGATTCAAATCATTAAATCAGCGAGGAAATTAAAGAAATTTCCCAAAGGGAGACTGAAAAATGTTTTTCAGTTCAAATATTTCCTGTTAATGAGAAAAGATTCCCAGTCTTCCATCATACCATTTTTAAGCACTCTGGGAAATTTATTCATGGCGCCTTCTTTTCCTTTAAAGCGCAGATATTCGATAAATGCTTCGTTGGGTAATATTTGTACCAATACTTCTTTCAATGCGGCGGTTCGTTCCACAGCATAGTCGTCGTTAATACGGCGAAGGGTATCATCAATAATTTTACCAATGCGTTCAGGCTCGGCATGGCAGTCATCCGTACCAATATACCACCTGTGGGCAAAACGTTGGTTACGCTGAAATCCTGCAACGGCATATTCCCTGATGCCGATATCCATTTCTTCCGATACTGTTTGAATGGCCTTATTCATATTTTCCACAGACATGTGCTCACCGCAAAGGCTCAGAAAATGTTTGGTGCGTCCGACAATAACGACCTCATATTCTCTGGCATCTGTAAAGCTGACCACATCGCCAAGGAGATAACGCCATGCGCCGGCACAAGTAGAAATAACTATAGCATATTGCACATTTTCCACCACTTCGTGAATCATATACGACTTTGCACCGGGTTTTACTTCTCCCGAGTCATCAAAATTTTCTTCATTAAAAGGAATAAATTCATAAAAGATGCCTGCATTTAAAATTAATTTAATGCCTCGTGTTCCCGGTCTGGACTGGAAGCCAAAAGAACCTTCGGAAGACATATAGGTTTCAATATAAGTGATGGGTCTCCCTAATAATTTATTAAAGCTTTCACGATAAGGCTCAAAGGAAACACCCCCGTGAATGTATATTTCCAGGTTAGGCCATATATCATGAATGTTATTTACTTTATGATATTTGATAATTTCCTCAAAAACGATTTGCACCCATGCAGGCACACCGCAAACTGTCGCCACATCCCACTCTCTGGCTTTCCGGACAATCAATTTAATACGCTGCTCCCAGTTGGGGCGATAGGAGATTTTACCGCCGGGCTTATAAAAATAACGGAACCATCTCGGGATATTCCTGGCGCTGATGCCGCTCATATCTCCTTCATAATAACTTCCGCGGTTGAAAAGATTGGTGGTGCCACCCAGCATCAATATTCCTTTTTGAAAAGATTTGGGAGGAATGGGGAAATTCACCATGGAATACAGTTGCTTAATCCCTACTTTACGGATACTGCGAAGCATATCTTTGGTGACGGGTACATGCTTGCTGGCAGTCTCGGAAGTTCCGGAACTAAGGGCAAAATATTTTACTTTTCCGGGCCAGGTAATATCTTCTTTGCCTTCCAAACAAAGATGCCACCATGAAGAATAAATAGAATTATAATTATAATAAGGGACTTCACTGCGGAACCGATCAAGCCATCCGGCATATTCCAGCATTTCAGCAAACCGGTAGTGCTTACCAAAATCCGTGAACTTGGCTTTCATCAGCAAACGTTTCAATACCTGCATCTGATACACCTTTGCTGTGCCGTGCGGAAAAGTAAATTGTCTGCGGATGCGCAACGCTCTATTGATCAGAGATCCAAAAATGGGCATTTCTATAGCAATCCGGTTTGGTATATTTTGCAAAAGTACAGAATTTAATTGGAGCACCGGCGTTTTGAAAGAATGGATCCTTTTTATAAATTACGGACAAAAAGATAAACAATAACCTATGAACATACCTATTTTCAAACAAAGTCCTGTCATTAGCTATAATCCTATTGCCGGAGAAACCGCACGTAAGGAATCTCCCTATACCCGGATTACCGTATTCAGCCCGACCAATGGGAACTGCACGGAAAAAATCCTTGACAAAATTGAAGAAGCGTATGCCTACCGCGATTTGGATGCAGTCAGTTGGATTAACATAGACGGTATTAATAGAAAAGAGGTCAGGAACATTTGCAATTATTTTCAGGTTCACCAGCTTGTGATAGACGATATACTCAGCGTAGGACAACGTGCGAAGATGGATGAAATGAATAATATGATCTTTTGCCTGATGCCCATGCTCTTTTTCAATAAGGAGTTCAATACTATTGAAAAAGAACAGGTGAGCCTGCTTTTAATAAAAAATGTGGTGTTATCTTTTCAGGATGAAGTTTCGCGGGACGCCTTTGATCCGGTGAGGGAAAAAATCCGTTCAGGGCAATCCCGTCTTTACAATTCAGGAGCCGATGCTTTATTTAATGCATTATTGGATGCGCTGGTAGATCAGTATTATACGGTAATAGAAACTTTCGGCTTAAAGATGGAGGAGGTGGAAGACCTGATCATGAAATCGCCGAATAACAAAACCCTGATGCGCATTAATTATTTCCGCAGAGAGCTGGGCTCCTTCAGGCGCACCATTAGTCCTGTTCGCGAAATAATCAATAATTTGCTTAAATCGGACAATGCATTGATTCAGAAAAAAACCAAAAACTATTTCAAGGACATATATGATCATATTCTACAGGCTAATGAAACAGCGGACAGCTATCGCGATCTCCTGATGAACCTGCAGGAGTTGTATATGAACCAGGCGAACCTGAAGATGAATGAAGTGATGAAAGTATTGGCTGTAGTGATGGCACTGTTTGCTCCGCCCACGCTGATTGCCGGTATTTATGGCATGAACTTCACTAATATGCCCGAATTGCACACACATAATGGATATTTTATCACGCTGGGTATTATGTTTTTTATATTCCTCGAAATGATACTTTTTTTCCGGAAAAGAGGTTGGTTTTAGTACCTTTATGTCTTTAAATATTAAATACTATTTAACTTCAAATCATGAAAAGTTGGTTAAAAATTACCATCATCATCATCATTATCATTGGTGTGATGCAGTTTTTCCGGCCTCAGAAGAATTTCACTACGGCAGAGGCTCCTAACGATATCGCTGCTAAATATGATGTGCCGATGGGCGTGCTGATGAATTTATATGACGGATGCTACAATTGTCATTCCAATTACACCAAATATCCGTGGTATTACAACATACAGCCGGTTGGCTGGTGGATGGCACATCATATCAATGATGCCAAACGGCTTGTTAACTTTTCAGAATTTGCCATTTATACACCACAGCAGGCTGCAAAGAAATTCAAAGAAATAAAACGGGAAATGGATGAAAAGGGTATGCCATTAAAATCCTATCTGCTGATGCATAAAGAGGCGCGTCTTACTTCTGAACAATATAAAAATGTGTCTGACTGGGCACAGAAAATGGAAACACAGGTTCAGGAATCAATAGATTCTGCTAAAGGTTCATAAGGCTATATTCAGCCAAAACTCATTTTTTTATGCTGTTTTGGACAAGTATAGATAGTTATATTCAGCCAAAACTCGTTTTTTTATGCTGTTTTGGACAAGTATAAGTAATTATATTCAGCCAAAACTCATATATTTGTAGCTGTTCTGGACGATTATAATTATTCTTATTATGGAAAATTTTGTTGGAAGAGAAGCTGAAAAAGCTTTGCTGGAGGATATTTTTAATTCGGGAGAAGCTGAGCTGGTAGCTGTTTATGGCAGGAGGCGCGTAGGAAAAACCTTCCTGATAAGAAGTATTTATAAAGAGCATATCGTGTTTGAGTTCACCGGTATGCATGAAGCCGGGCTATTCGAACAGTTGGAAAACTTTAGCCGGGCACTGCAAGCCGCCATGAAATCTGCCATCCCTCCAGAGGCTCCTGCAAACTGGTCCAAGGCGTTCCGGTTCCTGCAAGATTTTCTTACACCTCATTTATCACAAAAACGTGCTGTAATTTTCTTTGATGAATTCCCATGGATTCATACTCCTAAATCCCGCTTTTTGCAGGCGTTCGAGCATTTTTGGAATACCTGGGCATCCCGTCAACCCGGTTTGATTGCAGTGATATGTGGATCAGCGGCCTCCTGGATGATAAGGAATGTTGTTAACAACAAAGGCGGATTACATAATCGTATTACGCATAAGATAAGGCTCTTGCCTTTTACATTGTATGAAACGGAACTTTTCCTAAGAAGTCGTAAAATTAATCTTGACCGGTATCAGCAGTTACAGCTATATATGGCAATGGGCGGAATACCACAATATTTAAAAAATGTAAGAGCAGGTGAAAGCGCCGCTCAAAATATTGACAGGATGTGCTTTTCCAAAGATGGAATATTAAAGGAAGAATTCGGGAATCTTTATCGTTCCCTGTTCGACAATTCTGATACGCACATTGCCATCATAAAAGCGCTTGCAGTAAAAAAACAGGGACTTAGCCGGAAAGAAATTATAGCCGCCTGTGGTTTGACTTCGGGCGGAACGACCACAAAGCTGCTGGATGAATTGCTTGAATCGGGATTTATACATGTTTATATTCCTTTTGATAAAAACAGCAAGGAAGGAATTTATAATCTTGCCGATGAATATTCACTCTTTTACCTGAGATTTATAGAAAACAAACGCGCCTCCGGCAAAGGGACATGGACAAAACTTTCATCCGGAAGTTCATGGGAAAGCTGGAGTGGAATGGCCTTTGAAAGGATCTGCCTGAAACATGTTGCCCAAATAAAACAGGCACTGGGTATCAGTGGTGTATTGAGCGAAGAATCTGTCTGGCGATACAAAGCGGGCAAAAACAGTAACGGTGCGCAGATTGATCTTTTAATTGACAGAAGGGATCACTGTATCAATGTTTGTGAAATAAAGTATTCGTTAGGCGAATTTGCCATTACTAAAGGGTATGCCAACGCCTTAAAAAATAAAATAGATGTTTTTCGGCAACAAACGAAAAGCCGCAAATCACTTTTCCTGACTATGATTACAACATACGGAGTGAAGAGAAATATATATTATGCAGGCCTTGTTCAAAATGAAATTATGATGGATCAGCTATTTGCTCCCTTACCGAAATAAGGATTCTTTATTTGCCTGTTATTCCTTTTAGTATTTGATGAATTAAATCCGGTTCGTATCCTTTGGCCATCAGATATTGAGTGGCTTTAAACCGGCGGCGTAGGTATTGTTCATTTTTTAATGACTGATATTTACCCGAAGCTAATTTTTTCAAGGTCTGGATATACTCTTCATCCTCTATTTCTTCTAAGCCTTTACGGATACAATATTCAGAAACCTGTTTTTGCTTTAATGCCTGTACGATTTTATTCCTTCCCCATTGTTTCATCCTGAATTTTCCACGCACAAAGCTGCGCGCATAGCGTTCTTCATTCAGGTAATCTTCTGTAATAAGGGCAGCCATGATTTCATCGGCTTCACTTCCCCAGACCCTTAGCCGGCTTAGTTTAGCTTTTACTTCGGCATGACAGCGATCCTGATAGGAGCAGAAATACTTGAGCTTGTCAAGAATAGAACTATTCATATTATCCTATTTCTTTCTTCACAATCTGCAGTCTCGCATAATTCAGCATAATCTTTTTTTCTCCGGCTTTTTGAAAAAAGATGGTGGCTATGCGATTACCCGGGTTTCCTTCCAACTTTAATATTTTCCCAAATCCGAATTTCTGATGCTCTACTTCCATTCCTGTTTCAAAAGCGGACGGATCATCAGGACTGAATCCCACACTGGGAGTATGATCTATCGTAGTTTTAACTGCCGTCTGATTGGCAGCGCTTATACCTGAAACTGCAGATTTAGTTTGTGTATTCCTTTCTTGCATATAAGGCCTGTCCCATGCAGATGAATAATTTGGCTGGGCAGCGCTTCTCCCGATAAAGCTTTCCTCTATATATTCTTTTGGAATTTCATCTAAAAAACGGCTTGGATCATTTTGAACTAAATTCCCAAAACGGTAACGCATATTTGCGTATGTCAGCCATAATTTTGTTTTTGCTCTCGTGACAGCCACATAAAACAACCGCCGTTCTTCCTCCAGATCTTCCCGGTCATTAACAGACATCGCATTAGGAAAAAGTGTTTCTTCCAATCCTACCACAAATACGCACGGAAATTCCAATCCTTTTGCAGCATGAATGGTCATCAGACGAACGACATCGCTGTCTTCATCGCCCTGATCGGCGTCCGTCAGTAAAGTAATCTGCTGCAGATAGCTGCCCAGGCTTTTATCGGTAAGCTCTCCTTCTTCATCCGGGGTTTCTGTATATCCTTTGATGGAGTTCAACAATTCCTGAATGTTTTCATAACGTGCCACTCCTTCTGTACTTTTATCATTGAAAAGGTCTTTAATGATTCCTGTTTCTTTACCCACACGAAATGCCACTTCATACGCATTTTGTTTTTCCAGCATGATCTGAAAGCTTTTAATCATGATAACGAACCCCTGAATGGCGTGCAAAGTGCCGGCGTGAAAGCCAAACATAGCCGCCTGTTCCAAGACCTGCCATAGAGTGATGTTGTGCTGGTTGGCAATGACAGCAGCTTTCTCTAATGAAGTTTTACCGATGCCGCGAACGGGATAATTAATGATTCTCCGCAATGCTTCTTCATCGCGATAATTCACAATCACCCGCAGATAAGCCACCATATCCTTGATCTCTTTTCTTTGATAAAAAGACAATCCGCCATAAATGCGATAGGGAATATTTTTCCTTCTCAGATTCTCTTCAAAGCTGCGGCTTTGGGCATTGGTACGATATAAAATAGCAAATTCTTTTTCATGGTAATGATTGCGCAACTTTTGTTCGGCAATCGTATCCGCCACAAAGCGTCCTTCATCATTATCGCTCATAGTGCGCATCATGATAATCTTTTCTCCGGGAGTGTTATCGGTCCATAAAACTTTTTGTATTTGTAGTTTATTATTGGCAATCACTTCATTGGCGACCTTTAAAATAGATTTTGTGCTGCGATAATTCTGCTCCAGCTTCACCACTTTCACATCATCATAATCTTTCTCAAACTGTAAAATATTCTGGATGGTAGCGCCGCGGAAGGAATAAATACTTTGCGCATCATCGCCTACTACGCAGATATTTTCAAAGACAGCGCCCAATAATTTAATGATGGAATACTGTGCCGGATTTGTATCCTGGTACTCATCAATCAGAATATATTTAAACTTATGCTGATACTTATGTAAAACCTCCGGAAAAGAAGTCAGGAGCTTATGCATGTTAAATAACAGGTCATCAAAATCCATAGCGCCGTTTTTGAAACAACGTTTTACATAAATTTCATACAGCTTATAAATCATAGGACGATTAGCATGTTGATCATCATTGCGGGCATGAAAATCCTGCGCATATTGTTCCCAACCAATTAAACTATTCTTAGCTGCAGAAATTCTGTTAAGGACATAATTCGGCTTGTATGTTTTTTCATCTAAATTTTGTTCGCGTACAATCGTTTTAATCAGGCTTTTTGAATCATCCGTATCGTAAATCGTAAAATTATTGGGGAAACCCAAATGGGACGCTTCCGACCGGAGAATGCGTGCAAATACGGAGTGAAAAGTGCCGATATACAGATTACGCGCTTCATTGCTGCCCAGGATTTTTTCTATCCGCTCTTTCATTTCCCTGGCTGCTTTATTAGTAAAGGTAAGCGCCAGAATATTGAAAGCATCCACCCCGGTTTTCATCAGATGGGCAATGCGGGTAGTGAGTACTTTTGTTTTTCCCGATCCTGCGCCGGCGATGATCATCAAAGGGCCTTCAGTATATAAAACAGCTTCCCGCTGCGGTTCATTCAAGTCTGATAAGTAATCCATTCCGCTCAAAGTATTTTACAGATAAAAAATTTTTTGTAAAATTACGGGAAGATGAGCGGAAATGGAAGGGAAGGTTTTCCCCATTTGAAAAATACAGACTGACAGGTGCTTTTCAATAGATTTTAAAAAAAGTGGAACGAGAGGTTCTTTATCCCTGTGCAAA
>SCQV01000214.1 GCA_004299085.1 Chitinophagaceae bacterium
GGATCATCATAGCCACGGTCTTTTAAAAGAGAGTCTGTTACTTTTATATGAACAGGAATAATGCTATTGCCTGTCCCGTCTGCTGCAATGGATACGCTTCCTGTGTAATCGCCGGGATGCTGATTGCCGCTTATATCAATTCCAATCCACATCGCCTGCACGGCTCCTTTTACCACATTTACTTTTTTGGTAAAATATTTACCCAGCCAATCTCTTCCCCCCAGATTAAAACACCGTATGGCCGACGCAGGTATCCGTTCCCCTTTGTTGCTTATTAAATCGGTAAACCTGAGTCGTACATTCTCTAATTTTTTGAAGGGAGCATAAATACCTAACTGGTAAACAAAAAATTCGTTGCGCATAGCGGTAGCGCTGAACGTGCCGCCTTCGCCATGTTCTATCCAACGCAATGGAATATCGGTATCCATGCGTATCGGATGCCTTCTGTCTTCGGGAAATACCAGAAAATCTTTTCCTTTGTTTTCTTCCAGCAACCTGTTGACCTCTCTTTTAGTTGCGATAATTTCCATAGGATCAAAACGGTTGAAATCATCCACCGCTTCAAAACACACTACTGAAGCCTGCGGCCATGTTGGAGCGCCTGTTGCAGTTGTTATACCATTGGCATCAGCCCATGCCTGACTATAAGTCTTTTTGGCTTTCAGGTAAATAGTATTAGGGAAATACCAGCTTCCGGTCTGCTTAAAGGGCAGGTAATACAAGTAATAAATTCCTTTGCCGGAGACTGGTTGAAAAACAAAATCGCCATATTCCCGATTAGCAGCGAGCCTGTAAATATTAGTTACCAATTTTCCTGTAGCAGCATCTACCAGGCGCACGGCGTCCTCTTCGTGATCATCCACCCTTCGCCAGGGAACACGCACCCAAACCGCAGGCGCATTATTGTTTACACGGATAACAGCCCGCTGAGTACCTAATTGCATCTTATCCCATCCGCCCGCTATATGAGGTGTATTCTGCGCATTTAATTGTATGCTTTGACCTAAAACAAATTGCAGCATAAGAAGAGGTACCACAATCAATCGCAGATGTTTTGCCGTACAAATATTTGCCTTAAACAAAATTCTTACTACCCTAAAAAACAATATAGCCGATAAAAGCATTTCAAAATTCATATACAACAGTTTATTATTATGTTCATTCACTAATCAATGTCGTTTAGTTAAGGCTGAAGAACTAATCGTCATGGTTCGACTTCGCTCACCATGACAACGTTTTTGTCACCCTGAGCGTAGTCGAAGGGTGGCCAAATCTCTTAACTAAACGGCATTGATTCACTCATATTTATCAATAGCCTTTCGCACGTTTAAGTACTAAAAATAATTTTTGGCTCGAATAATTTTTATTTACTTCGTACAAATTCCAAGTGTCTTTATCCACCTCATACAATCTCCAATTTTTTGCAGGATCGGACAATGGTGCCTTTACCCAACGCGGGAATGCATTGGCGGCACGGGCGTCATCCCAGGTGCGGATGACCTTAAAAATAGCCTCTTTCTGCGGGCAACTTTCCACCTCTTTTTGATTTAACTGCAAACTATACGTAGTGCCCACACCCACCGATATCGCCTGGATGTGTTCGTACTCTTCTACCGTAGATTTTGCGTTGACAGGAAAATTTCCTCCCATTCCTACCGGGAAATAATTGGAGTAGGTTACATCGCGCAAATCCTTGCCATGGCTGGTCGTACTGCCCCATTCGCGCGTGTCGGCATCGTATAAATTCTTGCCACCACCCACATTCCATACGCTTTGATAATTCCACGAACCTTCCGATAAGGTAGCGCCCGTAAAACGGATATACGGAACACCATCTGATTTTGCCCTGTCAAACATTTTATGGAAAAAACGCTTCACAGAATAATAGCCGTTCCCATTATTAAACAAAAATTCCTGCCCGTCAAAATCGTAATAGGCCAGTCCGTTTATCTTACAAACATCGGCATACCATTCCGCAATTTTATCCTGTAAATACATGTTGGGGATAATGCCATCGTAACCATAATTGACCGTTACCTGCAACTTGTAAATCGTATCTCCCGCCTGATGATTGGAAGGCCGTGTGTTCCAATAGCCACGCTGCACATGCAGCAGCCGGTAAGGTGGCTTATCGCTGACACCCATATAATGAATCAATTCTTTGCCAATCTTTATCATATTCAGGCTGGCGCAATGCCCTTCCCAACTTGCAATTTCATCTAAGTATTTCGGGTCGTTCACCATAATGATCGTATCACTTGCATCAATACTTTTTGCAAGCAAACGTTTTTGCTGGTAACAAAGGCTATCACTTGGAATGGGCGATACATCTTTGGTATTGGGTGCAAGCGAATTGGTAATAGAAGTTCTTCCAATGATAATACCGTACTTCGCTGCCAATGCAGAAAATTCTTTGTGCGACAAATTACCCGATGTCATCCTGATGGGTTTACGTTCAAAATTTTTCCCGTCAATATAACCATCATTGCCACGGTCTGGGCGAAGAAATCCCTGGTCGTACAAACTGATTGCCTTAAAGCCTAACTGGTGTGTATAAGAAATAATACTGTCATTTAGATTCCCTGCCGCCATTGCATCCGGGATATAAGCCGCCGGGTCTTTTACCCATCTGCCATTGATGGTAGGATAAGGCAAGTGTTCTTGCAAGACAATATTTTGAATCACGTCCAGTAAAGCGGTGCTATCGGGACTACCCCACAAGGCAACCGAAGAACCGATAAAATCCACGTCCGGCAAGGGTTGTACATCAATATGATTGGGGGTGTTTGCCGCCATGTGCGGTATCAGTGAGAAATATATCTCCCTCGCATGAGTGCGGTCTCTCGACTGGTACGCAATGGATATCCTGCCTTTATCGTCCACCTGCGCAGCATCGCCGTACATGATACGGTACCACGGTTCTTTATGCGAATAGAAAGCCACATCGCTGATACCATTGCCACCCAGACTAAACACTTCTCCCTCATGCAAGCTGTCAGGCAACGGAAATCTTTTTGCATCCGGGCTATGAATGATATATTGAAACGGCGCAGCATCGCCCACTGTTGTGGATGCGCCGCCCAACGTATTATCATCCAAAGCCATCATACCGATAGCATAATTGATTGCTTCGCTTGTATCACGCGCTACACCAATAATTTCACCAAGCAGATTAGTAATATTGGTATGATAGTATCCCCACTGAATGCCTTCTATATCTGCACGATTCGTAAGCGATTGCAGTTGTAGCTTAATGTATTTCTTCTTTGGCTCAATTATAATGCGCGCCACAGAACCATTGCTATACGTGAGTTTCAGCAGGTTTTCAGATTGATGATAAGATGCTTTAACAGGCTCGTAATATATTTTCTTATTCCCATCAGACAACAACATCAATGGCGATGGCTGGTCTGTTGGACAAAATTCACGGTTGGGGTTTACCGTAATATTTTTCATGCTGGTAATGAACCCCTTTTTATCAATATGAATTTTGAAATAATCGGTCGAAAAAT
>SCQV01000018.1 GCA_004299085.1 Chitinophagaceae bacterium
TTAAGTGAATATTTCAAGCCTCATTCAAAGGCTTATTATGAAATATGGCTTGATCAGGAAAAGGTAGCGGGCAATAAAGAGGAGGAGCCTATTTATAAAAACCGTTACCTCCCCCGTAAATTCAAGATTGGATTAGTAACTCCGCCCAATAACGACATAGACATATATGCCAGCGATCTGGGATTTATCGTCATTGAAGAAAAAGGGAAGCTGACAGGATTTAATGTTTGTGTGGGCGGTGGCATGGGGGCTACCTTTGGAGATGACAGCACGTATCCCCGTTTGGCGGATGTGATTGGATTTATTCCACCCGAAGAAATTGTAAATGTATCTGAAGCAGTCATTACTATACAAAGAGATTATGGCAACAGGCTGAATCGTAAAAATGCCCGGATAAAATATACCATTGACAGCAGGGGACTGGATTGGTTTATCAACGAATTAAATAACAGGCTGGGCTATCTGCTTCCCAAACCTAAGCCTTTCCATTTTGATACTAATGGGGATTCCTATGGATGGCTTAAAGGGACTAACGGGAAATGGTTTTACACGCTTTTTGTGGAAAACGGCAGGGTGAAAGATCAGGAGAATTATGAGCTAAAAGCCGCTTTAAGAGAAATCGCAAAAATACACGAAGGAGATTTCCGCCTTACCGGAAATCAAAACCTCATTATAGGCAATGTGCTCACGAAGAATAAAAAGGTTATTGAGGATTTGCTGAAGAAATATAAGGTTCAGAATGATACTTCGAATACCGGACTAAGGCTTAGTTCCATGGCGTGCGTGGCGCTCAGCACCTGTGGCCTGGCGTTTGCAGAATCAGAGCGGTATCTGCCGTTATTAATTGACAAATTGGATGCCATCATGAAGGCAAACGGACTTGAAAAGGAAGAGATAAATATTCGTATGACCGGATGTCCAAACGGGTGTGCACGTTCCAGATTGGGAGAAATAGGTCTCATCGGAAGAACAATAGGAAAATATAATTTATATCTTGGAGCGAGCCATCATGGCGACCGGCTGAATGTTCTATATAAAGAAATGCTTTCAGAAGCTGATATTTTACAAGCACTCGATCCTATGCTTAAAAACTTTTCAATGGAAAGAAATCCAGGCGAACACTTCGGTGACTATGTTCACAGGAAAGGTATTGTGTAACAGTGCAGAGGTTTTTTTTAAAAGGGGCGATTTCCAATTCACTCTTCAATGTCGTTTAGTTAAGAGAAAATCAGCCACGAAGGCGCTAAGTCCCGCCCAAACCGAACGGTACCTGCCCGAATGTGGTCAGGCGGGCGTTCGGGCGGGCACAAAGGAAACACAAAGAGCAGACTTGGTGATGCTTCGTGCCTTTGAGACTTTGTGGCACAAAGTTTATTACGCATACTCCTTAACTAAACGACATGGATTCATTCTTCCCGAAAACTTCCTTTTAACCGGGTATCCCTCGAAGAAGCTGAAGCATATACCTTATAAGTACCGCTATAATTTCATTTTTTATTTATCAGGATGCAGCGCTTCCATTTCTTTATAATAGTGTTGAAGTATATAGAATGCTTCTTTCTTATGACCTTTATCATCCAATAATCCTTTTCTGTTCCATCCATTCTGGTAGGTCGGATTATTGCGTTTAGGGGATCGAAAATCATTCAATACCCAAGGTGACAAGCCCACGAAATTATCAGGCATTCGTTTCAACATAGCGATCTGTTCTTTATAATACCATTTCTGATATTCTTCACTGAAGCGGGTTAACGAATCTGCATGAAAGCCATATTTAGCGCCGGCGCCTGTTTCACTGATAAATAGAGGTTTATTGTAAGGCGTAGCCCAGTTGGCTGTGCTGCATTTATCCGGTAAGCCGCCATACCATCCAAGGTATTCATTAAATGCAACTAAGTCCACATATTTTCCTAACGGATCATTGATTTCGTGAATCTTTTTATCCGCATTATAATTTACTTCCAAAGCTGCAGAAGCCATTCTTGTATTATCCAGTGCATGAGCAGAATCTATCAGCGTATGCATAAAATCTGTCCTTACCTGACTTACCGGCGTTTCATTACCCACAGACCATATAATGACACTGGCACGATTATGATCGCGTGTTATCATATCTGTGAGTTGCGCCTCCGCATTTCTTAAAACCTCTTTACTCTTAAAATCTATCGTCCAATAAACGGGTATTTCAGACCAAACGAGTATGCCCAATGAATCAGCCAACCGCGTCATCGTTTCATCATGCGGATAATGTGCCAGACGCACCATATTGCAATCCAATTCTTTTGCTTCTCCGAGTAGCTGTTCCGCATCTTTCATGCTGTAAGCTCTTCTCGGCACTTCCGGTATTTCTTCATGTATGCTGATGCCGCGCATAAAAACAGGATTTCCGTTCAACAGCACTTGCTTATGATAAGCTTGTATCGTGCGAAATCCAATCTTATCTGTGGTAGTATCTTCATTAGAAGATATAATCACCTTATATAATTCAGGATGTGCCGGAGACCATAATGTTACATGGGGAAGTGTAAAGTCCACCTGAGTAAGTTGAGCATTTGTTTTAATTTGCTTTTTAATGTTTAGTTCAGGTAAGGTAATGGTCAGCGTCTGTTCTTTATCCGGTTTTTGATTAAGCTTTATCCAGCCTGTAACAGGTGAATTTTCTACGGACGGTGCCTCGCCCGGAGCAGGATTTTCAAGATGTATAAAATAATCCTGTATAAAAATATCCGGCACTTCTACCAGCATCACGGAACGGGTAATGCCTCCATAATTCCACCAGTCAGTGTTCAGCGTAGGCACCTCATCTTTATGCCGTTTGTTATCCACCTTTACCACTAAATCATTATTCTTCTCTTTCAGTAATCCGGCAGAGATTTCAAAATCAAAAGGCGTAAATCCGCCTACATGCATTCCCAACTTCTTTCCGTTCAAATAAACATCTGCCCGGTAATTGACGGCTCCAAAATAAATAAATACTTTATCGCCCTTTTTCTGCGGATGAAAATCAAATGATTTCTTATACCATACTGTTCCTTCATAATACAAAAATTTCGAATCCTGGTGATTCCAGTCACCCGGAACCTGCAGCGTATATTTATTACTATAGCCGAATTCTATCAAATCACTTTTTGATGCAGTGGTATCTGCGTTCCAATAAGCAGATGGATTATTTTCGTTTAATTCTTTGTAACGATAATCGTAGAATCCTGTTTCATAGGGATCCATAATATATTGCCAGGTTCCATCTAAGCTCATAGTTTTACGTCCGGGAATATTGGTAATTAAATTCCCTGTTGAGTACGTAATACCGGTATTTGAAGTATCCGCATTTTCACTCTTATTTTCGGTAGATTCTGTAACAGGATGGTTGCACGAACAAAAAAATATGATAATACCTAAAACTATCGTTATTATTTTCATACATAAATATTTGGGTTAAAAATTAAAATCTAAAATAAATCAATTTTGAGTCCACTATGAAAAGTACGATTTATTCATTCTGCCACTAAGATTCACAAAAACTTGCATTACAGTCAGTCATGCTTTGTGCTTTCTTTGTGACCCTGACTGCCGTCAGGCAGGTTTGCGACTTTGTGGCATATTTTGACTTTTCGGAGTGGACTCAATTTTAAATTCTTAATTATTGTAAATCTCTTTGCAAACTATCCAGGATAGGATGATCAATTCCTTTCAGCATATCCTGCATAGGTTTAATCAATTCCAACACTTCTATTTCATTTCTGCCTTTTTTCAACCATTCTGCAGGTAAATAAATGGTCTGTTGCGGCCCTGCATACCAATATCGTCCGAGATTGTGACCATTCACCCAAACCACCCCCTTTCCCCAATCAGACATATCCAGATAAGTATCTTCCACTTTATCCAGGTTAAAATATCCTTTTCTGATGACCGGTGTATTTCCGGAAAGCTTATCATTTTTCAAAGGAATATTCTCAATATTTTTAAAAGGAAATCCAAACATTTCCCATCCACGAATTTCTTTCCCGTTAAAGAGCACTTTATTTGTAATCCCTTTTTTGTTCTTCAATAGGTAAGGGCCATAATTAATCCTTCCAAGATTTTCTACCAATATGTCAAGCGTGACCTTTCCATCAGGCAAAGTTAATTTGATGGAATCCTGGTCAAGCCGTCTGTCGAGAACGCCCATCTTTTTGCCGTTAACCATGACGACAGCATAATCTCTCAATTCGTCAAGCCTTACCTCCCCGCTTCGCCCTCCCTCCATCGTCGTCCTGTACCACACATATCCGTAAGCCTGTTTCAAATCTTCAAAAGTTAAAGGATTCGCGCTTTTTACAGGATGATGCAATAAATCATTCAGAGGAGTGGCGGAAGTAAAGTGAATATCAGAAATGGCCATCGAAGGTTTAGTCGGAGGAACCGGAGGCAATTTTTCTCCTTTGGGTAAATATTTTTGTATTACTGAACGAAACACCCTGAATTTATGCGTAGGATTGCCTGCTTCATCTAATGGAGCATCGTAATCATAACTACTTATTTCGGGTTGATAGGGTGTACTTTCACTCTTATTGGCGCCGTTCATAAACCCGCGTGTGGTTCCACCGTGAAACATATACATATTAATAGAAATACCGGCGGCAAGGACTGAATCCAGGCGAACAGCATCTTTCTCAGCGTGGACAGTATGATGTGGCGCTCCCCACCAGTCAAACCAACCGGGATACCATTCGGATATAAAGAACGGTCCTTTACCCTCATGATGTGCGCTGATAACCGCTTTTACCTTTCGCGGGTCACTTAATCCATTCACCGCGGGCAAAGTACCGGGCAAGTAACCGTTAGTCATGAATTGAGGCGGATCACAGGTAAACAAGATATCATCAAAACCCGCCTCTCTGAACATCTGTTCATTCATAGCCAGGTATTTTTTATCATCACCATAAGCGCCATATTCATTTTCCACCTGTATCATCAGGATATTGCCACCATGCGTTATTTGCAAAGGAGCTAATTGCTTACCGAGCGCTGTAATATATTTCTTATAGGCCTCCATATATTTCTTATTCATACTGCGTACCACCAACCCTTTTATATTCTGCAGCCAATAAGGATAACCACCAAACTCCCATTCAGCACACACATAAGGACTGGGACGCAGGATAACCCATAATCCTTCTTCCTGTGCATCTTTAATAAAAGCAGCGATGTCATCATTTCCGCCAAAGTCGAAAAC
>SCQV01000019.1 GCA_004299085.1 Chitinophagaceae bacterium
TACGCTGAGTGATCTATATATCCGGAACGGCGAAACGGATACCGCTGTTCAACTATTAGTGCAGGCTGCCATTGCCGATATCAAATCCTCCACTAAAGAAACCACTGCAGCTTTTAATCTTTCTTCTCTATTGTTCAAAAACGGCGACCTGAAGGATGCTTCCTTTTATATCAAAAAGGCTATGAATGATGCCGTTTTTTACGGCGCGCGGCAAAGAAAAGTCCAGCTCAGTGACATTTTATCCTTAATAGAAAGTGAAAGGATAGCCCGTGTGGAAAGCGAAAGGAAAAAAGCATTGATCTATGCAGGTATTGTTACTTTGTTTGTTTTGATCCTCGTTGCACTGATCGTTACCATTCTGCGCCAGTTCAGAAAGCTCAAAGCGGCGGAACAAATCATCCTGCAAACAAACCTGCAACTGCAGGAAACTAATGGCAAACTCAGCGAGGCCAATAAAATAAAGGAGGAATATATCGGGTATTTCTTTAATGGTAATTCTGAGATTTATGCCAAAATAGAACGCTTTAAGAGAAATGTGGAGAAAAAGGTGATGGACCGGAAGTTAGATGAGATTCTTTTCCTTATCAATCACTTTAACCTCAAGCAGGATAAGGAAGAATTATTGAAAAATTTTGACAGCATCTTCCTTAAATTATTTCCCAACTTTATCGTGACTTATAATCATTTATTTAACCAGGGAGATCAGACTGCGCTGAAAGACGAAAACCTGCTGAATACTGACCTGAGAATTTTTGCCCTCATCCGCCTTGGGATTCATGAAAATGAAAAAATAGCAGAGATCTTAGGCTATTCTGTGCACACTATCAATTCTTATAAAACTAAAATCAAAAACAAATCCATAGTACCAAATGAAGAATTTGAGCAAAAGATTATGGAAATAAAGTCTGTTTGAGCAGGAAATCTTCCTTCAAATTCATTATATATAAGAAATTTTTATTTGTTTGTAATCATTTGATAATCATTTTTATACATTTATCTACACGCTTCTTTCTGTAAGTATTTCTTATACTTCTGTTATAAAATTTGTCTTCATTCTTTGCTTTCATTCTTTTTGTATCACTTTTTGATGAAGGCATTTCTCAGTTTGTCCCGTTCTTTAATCACCTCATTTAAAATAAAAAATTATGCAAAAAAAACTACTATGGCTGCCAGTTACGGGATGTCTTTTCCTGTTATTGATAAGCGCCCAGGTCTATGCGCAGAACAGCACCCTTACAGGCAGGGTAACAGATAATGAAGGCGTTCCTCTCGCCGGCGCTTCCATCAGGATAAAAGGAGAATCTGCAGGCGCTTATTCCCTTTCGGGAGGGGAATTTAGCCTCTCTGTTCCCGATTCTGCCAAGGCGCTTATTGTTTCATATATCGGCTATGAAACGCAGGAAGTTCCCATTGCAGGGAAAACCAATATTCATATCACCATGCAATTGTCGGGAACGAATCTGAATGAATTGGTAGTGATAGGGTATGGAACTCAAAAACGCAAAGACGTCACGGGATCTATTGCTACCATCGGCGGTAATGACATAAAAGATTTGCCTGTAACCAATATTACTGCTGCCTTGCAGGGAAGAGCGGCAGGCGTTGAGATTATCAATAACTCAGGCCAGCCAGACGCCACACCTACCATCATCATCCGTGGCATTTCTTCTCTACATCAACCCCTGCCGTTATACATAGTGGACGGAGTGCGGATGCCTGGCGGTAATATTGACAATATCAATATACAAGACATTGCATCCGTTAATATTTTAAAAGATGCCAGCGCTGCCGCCATTTATGGCGCTGCTGCAGCAGGCGGTGTGGTAATCATTACCACTAAAAAGGGACAGATCGGTAAGCCGGCTGTCAACTTCAGCGCACGTTATGGTATCACCAAACCCAAGCTGATAAATCTGCTGGATAAACAACAGTATATTCAATTAGAAAATATTGTTAATCCTAAGTTTTTCAAAGGAGCCACTCAGACTGATACGCTGCCGAATACCAACTGGGTAAATGCTTTGTATGGTAATGCTACCGAACAGAATTATAATCTTTCGGTTTCAGGAGCATCGCCGTCAGTAAATTATCTTTTCTCCGGTTTTTATAACGCGCAGAAAGGTATTTACATAAAAAACTATTCCAACATTATTGGAACACAGGTAAATACGGATTATCAGTTGGGAAAATATATTAAGATAGGGGAGCAATTATCTTTATCCCAACGGAAAACCGCTCCGCCTGTGGGTACTGAAGCGCAACTGCATAATGCACCTTTCCGCACCCTGCCTATCATTCCCATTAAGCAAAAAGACGGCGAATGGGGTGTTGTTCCCCCTGGTTATAACGGACTGGCATTTGGCGGCCCCAATCCTGTCGGTGCAGCGGAATCCGCTGAAGCACAGGATACAAAAAATAATTTGCAGGGAAATGTATATGCAGAAATAAAACTGCCGTTACATCTGAGCTTTAAAACTAATTTGAGCTATTCCTATTATAATGAAACCCAGGATTATTTTCAGAACTCTTTTAATTTCGGAACTGTAGTCAACAATATTAATTCACTGAACAAGTATTCCATTCAGAGCACACAGCTATTAACCAACGAAGTGCTTACTTATGACGAGGATTTCGGTAAAAATCATATCAACGCCATTGCCGGTTATGAACAGATATCTTCTGTTTATAATAATATTAATGTGACGGAAAGCTATGTTGGACTACCGGGATATTCTTTTATTCAGACTTCGCAATCCGGTTTTGCGGTTGCCGGCAAATATGATCCGAACGGTTTGATAAAATCTTATTTCGGCAGGATTAATTATGATTATAACAGTACCTATTATTTGTCGCTGTCAGCCCGGCAGGATGCCAACTTCACAGTCTTCGGCCCTGAAAAACAAAAAGGTGTTTTTGACGCAGCATCTGCCGGATGGAATATCAGCAATGAATCCTTTTTTAAACCGTTGCTTCCTGTGATCAATGCCTTAAAATTGCGTGGAAGCTACGGATCATTGGGCAACAGCAATATTAATCCTTATACTTACCTCGCTACTTACAGCATGTTTAGCGGAACCGGCGGAACCTCTATTGGAGGACAAAATTTTGCCCCTGGCGCTCCGCTTCTTATTGCCAATACCATCAGCGCCATTCCTAATCCTAATCTGCACTGGGAAACGGTGTATGAAACCAATATAGGATTAGACGGAGAAGCCTTTAACAGCAGGATGTATTTTACGGTGGAATGGTATAATAAAATAACGAAAGATATGCTGTATGCCTTGCCGTTGCCATTGAGCTCAGGGTTTACACAACCGTATTTTACTAATATAGGCGAAGTGCGGGACAGGGGTGTGGATGTTTTGCTGGGATACCGGGATAAAGCCGGCAGCTTAGGATATGATGTCAGCGTTACCGCAGGATTCAATCAGAATAAAGTATTGAATCTTGATGGCATCACCAATGATGCATTGTATGATGGATACAATTATTATAATAACGGCGATGCCGCTTTCAATATCATGTCTAATCAACCCATTACCATTACCAAAGCAGGATTACCTTTCGGCTCATTTTATGGATATAAAGTGATCGGCGTATTTAAGACAGATGCCGATGCCGCTAAAAGTGCCCAGCCTAATGCACATGCCGGTGATCTGATATTCGCGCATGATCCGAAAAACGGAAATACCTTAAATCCGAATGACCGCCAGGTTATCGGCAATCCTAATCCTAAACTGGTATATGGTATCAATATTCACCTGAACTGGAAAAATTTTGATGTAGCTATGTTGTTTAATGGCGTGCAAGGTGTACAGCTTTTCAATGGCGTAAAGGCCTATGAAGAATACCCGTTTGCGGATGGTAATACCACTTCCAAAGTTTTCAACGATTCTTATCTGGGCTCCAACAAGCTTACTTCCCAGCCGCGTCTTGGCGTAGTAAATGCAGACGGATCTTTTACTTTGGATCCTAACGGAAATTACACCACCGTCAACAGCTATTTTGTGGAGAACGGAAGCTATCTGAAGCTGGAAAACTTACAGATAGGTTACACTTTCTCTAATAAATTATTGGAGAAGATTGCCGTTAAAAGTGCGCGGTTGTTTGTGATGGCGAATAATCTTTTTACCATCACTAAATATACCGGACTTGATCCTGAAGTTGGAAGCAGCTATTCTCAGGCTGCACAATCCGGCTATGTAGGAACGGCAGTAGGCGTTACCACCAGAGGACTGGATGCAGTATCGCAGTATCCTCAAACACAGATATATTCCCTTGGGCTTGATGTTAATTTTTAATGTTTACCTTCTAAATTTATCAACATGTTTAAAAAAATATGTTTCACTATATTGGTGATGATAATGGCTGCCGGATGCACAAAAAACCCTTCGTTAGTCAGCCCTACGGACGCATATTCCACCAATAACTATCCGGCCACCCTTGATGGATTAAACAGTGTATTGGCTTCGTGTTATTCCAATCTCCGTGATCCGGATCTATATGGTTTTACTTTTTTAACCAAGGCAATGGCTAACATCACTCATTCTGCCAATTCCATTTATAATGGCGACCCATCCTGGAACGAAATGACTGCGGCAAACCTGAGCATCACCAATACATACGTGCTGAATGCATGGACGGCATTTTACACTGGAGTTAAGAATTGCAACGTTACGCTGAATGCAGCTAATTTATATATGGCCCATTATGCTCAGCCGGGAGATCAACAATCAGTGGATTATATCCGGGGGCAGGCTTATTTCCTGAGAGCTTTCTATTATTTCGAGCTGGAATGTTTGTTTGGAGAAGACTGGGTTCCCAATCCCACTCCGGCAGACACGCTGGGAGTGCCTTTATTTACTTCGTTGCCTGCAAGCCTGGCTGCTTCTCAGCAACCACGCAGCTCCATCAAAGCGGTATGGGCACAAATAGAAAGCGATCTGAAAGAATCTGCGACACTGCTGCAAGGCAAAGTATGGACAGGAAATGATATCGGAAGAGTAACTAAATGGTCTGCCGAAGGATTATTGGGAAAAGCATACGTGTTTACCAAGGACTGGAATGATGCTAAAACCACCTTGCTGGATGTGATTCAGAACAGTGGTAAGTCGCTGATGCCTTATGATGAATACAGTGGATCATTTATAGGAATTACTGCTGATAAATTTAACCAGGAATCCTTGTTTGAAATTAATATTGATCAAAATTCTATGGGTGATTATGGTGTGTATGGCAATAATCCGAACTCCACTTCCATCAATGGGCTTATATGGCCGCCCTGGGCTTTGGGTTACGACGGCACGGAAACCAATGCTAACCCATTAGGATATGGCAATGAAATTTTACACGATAAAAATGTGCTGCGTTTTGGCTTTAATCTCGGGACGTACAACCTGGTTACTAATCCCAATTATAATCCCAATTATAATCCTGCCACCAGTGGCTATATTAGTCCTGAATGGCCCAAAATGATCATGGATCCGGTATATAAGCAACAATCGCTGGCAGTAAGGATCAATAAAACCTGCGATCCGCGTTTATTTGTCAATGCTTTGCAACCATGGGTTGACTCAGTCATCTTTGATCCCAAAGCAGGATATATGTATGTGTCGCGCCCTAATTTTTTTGCCAATCAATCTGACAAATATGGCTGGAGCATCCGTAAATATTCTCCCGTTTTTAATAATATAAATAATACAGGCCCTGCGGATGCCAGCGATATTTACCTGCTGCGCCTGGCTGATATTTACTTATTATATGCTGAAGCTTGCGAAAATACAAGTGATGATGTGAATGCGCTTGAATATCTGAACAAAGTAAAACGCAGGGCTTATGGCTATCCTGTCAACTCGCCTTCACCGGTTGATTATACGAGCCTGACAGGCACTACCGATGCGATAGGTGATCCCGTTTTGGGCCATAACCCACTGTATTATGAACGCTGGGCTGAATTATTTAATGAAGGCCAATGGTGGTTTGATATTTGCCGCTGGCATCTCGGTCCTTCCGAAGCAGCCTATTATGGCAGCGCATTGAACATAAACGGACCATTGCAATGGAACGACAAAACATATTCATGGCCTATTCCACTGCAGGAACTGAATTCAAATCCCAAAATGGCAGGAGAACAAAATCCCGGTTATTAATCGTCTTCTGATGCGCAAATACCTTGTCGTTATTTTTGCTTTCTGTGCCTTCCTATGCTCTGCGCAGGGGAAAGCCGGTGCCGATATTCCCTGGGTAACTTATGAAACAGAGAATATGAAAACTGATGGAACTGTTATGGGGCCGCGCTATGTTCCCTTTCAGGTGGAAACAGGATCCTCCGGGTTGCGGTGCGTGAAGCTCTATTCTCCCGAACAATACGTTGAGTTCACGGCTACGGTCAATGCCAATAGCATGGTAGTGCGGTACAGTTTACCGGATAAAAAAGAAGGCGGAGGGACATCTGCCACCTTAGGAATTTATATAAATGGCAAACTGGTAAAGCATCTCGCCATTTCATCCGCCCTTTCAAGGCTTTACGGATTATATCCCTTCACAAACGATCCGCGTGCCGGAAAACCACGTAACTTTTATGATGAAATAAGAACGATGGGTACCATGATCAAAAAAGGAGATATCATAAAAATACAATGGGAGAAAGAACAAAAAGATGATGCCGGTTATTGTATCCTTGATTTAGTGGATCTTGAAGAAGCCCCCCCTCCCTTAAAGCAACCGGTCAATTCATTATCCATTACCAGCCAATCGTTTTCCGGAAAATCGTCTCCCGGGGACTACACGGATGCCTTCCGGAGATGTATTGCGATGGCAATAAAAACAGGAAAAAGCGTCTGGATTCCTCAGGGAACGTTCAAAATAACCGGAGATATTCTTCTGCCATCTAATATAACCATTCAGGGGGCTGGCATGTGGTATTCCACGCTGGTGGGCGATAAAGCACTTTATGCCGATGTAAACAGGCGGGTAAGATTAGTAGGGGACGGAAGCCATATTCATCTTTCAGATTTTGCCATCATGGGTAAATTAGATTATAGAAATGACAGCGAACCGAACGATGGCATTGTAGGCTCATTCGGTACAAACTCCACTATTTCACGTATCTGGATAGAACATACCAAGACAGGAATGTGGATAGAAAATTCAAAGCATCTATTGGTGGAGGGTTGCCGCCTGCGAAACACTATTGCCGATGGCATCAATTTTTGTGTGGGAGTAGCAGAGTCCATTATAAAAAACTGTTCAGCGAGAGGAACAGGAGATGATTGTTTTGCTATATGGCCTGCAACCTTCACCAGGCAGGACTATCAGCCAGGAAAAAACCAGATCATACATTGCACTGCGCAGCTTCCGTTTCTAGCCAACGGTGCAGCCATCTATGGAGGTGAAAGCAATAAGATTGAATATTGTTCTTTCAGCGATATTTCCCAGGGCTCTGCTATTCTTATCAGCACTACTTTCCCTACAGAAGACCCCGATAAGAATATCCATAATAACTTCAGCGGTACTACCGTTATTGAAGATTGCACAATAAAAAACAGTGGCGGTTTTGATCATACCTGGGGTTGGCGCGCAGCAGTTCAGATATGTCTCGATAAACGGAATATTTCGGGAATCCAAATGAAAAATTTAGATATTGAAAGCAGTCTCTCTGATGGATTAAGTGTTATTGCCAATGATAAAGAAGGAGAAACAGGAATGCTCTCCAGTGCTGTTTTACAAAATATAAAAATTTCAACTTACGGGATCGGCAGCAAAGCCGGTCACGGGCTTTGGATAGCGAAAGATGCACATGGAAGCCTGACTCTTCTAAAGCCAAAGATATCTGATATCAAGAATGATTCTAAAAACTTTATTATTAAGAACAAGCTACCCTAATGGCCAGTAAACAGATTCAATAAGGATGTGTCAGATTTCAAGATTTCACGTCACTGAAACGAGAACCAAAAAAGCAGCATTAAAAAAGAAATTCACTATCGCGAGATCGTTTTTCTGACTTACTTAACCGGACACGAATGCACAAATGAAAGCCCTATCTTTTGCCGTAGTTAAAATCAATCTTCAGCAGGCTGAATTGATTTAATATTTTTAAATGGCTGTTTACTTTTATCAAGAACAAAATTATCTATCACCAAGAAATCAATTTCAGTATTCATGAAAGTTTGGAAAGCTTGCTGAGGAGTACAAACAATCGGTTCTCCACGAACATTAAAAGAAGTATTAATGAGCATTCCACTTCCGGTAATCTTTTTAAAATCCTGCAGGAGCTGCCAAAACTTAGGATTGTCTGATCTGTCCACGGTTTGTATTCTGGCTGAATAATCCACATGAGTAATAGCGGGGAAACCAGAGCGGATATGTGATAATCTATCTTGCCAACCCATCTCTTTATAGTTGACAGGTTCCGGTTTGCGCAAAGATTCCTTTATTGATACTACAAAAAGCATATAAGGAGAAGGAAAATCCATATCGAAATAGTCATTCATTTCTTCGATTAAAATACTTGGGGCAAAGGGCCTGAATTCTTCTCTATGTTTCACGTTAATATTGATCCGAGTTAACAATCCGGGGTTCCGTGGGTCTCCCAGAATACTTCTGTTACCCAACGCTCTCGGGCCGAACTCCATCCTCCCCTGAAACCAGGCTATAATGTTTCCTTCTGAAATCTTTTTTGCGATTTCAGCAGATAGCTTATGATAATTTTCAAAATACTCATATACTGCTTCATTTTTATTAATCATCGCCTCAATTTCTTTCCGACCAAAGCTTGGCCCCAAATAAGCACCCTGCATATTATCCTTTCCAACGGCAGATTTTCTGGGTTGTTCATACCCGATATGATAAGCTGCAAAAGCTGCGCCTAAAGCTCCACCAGCATCACCGGCAGCCGGCTGTATCCAGATATTCTCAAATAACCCGGCATCCATGATTTTTTTATTAGTTACACAATTCAATGCTACCCCACCGGCCATTACCAGGTTTTTTGATGATGTGAGTCTTTGAGCTGTAGCAGCCAGACGTACCACAATGAAGTCGGTAATTTTTTGAATGGCCCAGGCAAGATTGATATGTTGTTGTGTAATATCCGATTCCGGAATCCTTTTGCTTACACCAAATAAAGTCTCCCATTTTTTGGTTTTTATCATTTTCAAACCTGTTGCAAAATCAAAATAATCCATGTTTAACAGCAAGGAGCCATCTTCACGGACATCTATCAATTCACTGAGTATCTTTTTTTCAAATAAAAGGGCTTCTTTAGCCGAAGCATCGCCGTACGCTGCAAGGCCCATTACTTTATATTCCCCGCTATTTACTCTAAATCCTAAGAAATAGGTGAACGAAGAATATAATAGTCCAATAGAATGTGGAAATCTGAGTTCCCTTAATACACTAATCTGGTTAGATTGTCCTACACCTATAGTTGTGGTTGCCCATTCTCCTACTCCATCAATAGTGAGAATAGCTGCCTGCTGGAAAGGAGAAGGGTAAAACGCACTTGCCGCATGAGACAAATGGTGTTCCGGGAACAAAATAGGTGTTGCCCTTTTAAGATTCAATTGTTTCTTGATAAGCTTTCGCAAAAAAAGTTTCTCTTTAAGCCAAACAGGCATGGCTTTCGTAAATGATCTTATTCCTAAGGGAGCAAAATTATGATAGGTTTCAAGAAGACGTTCAAATTTCAGTAACGGTTTATCATAAAAAGCCACGGCTGTTAAATCTTCAGATGTTATGAATGCCTCTTTAAAAATACAATTTATTGCATTCTCCGGAAAAGAAGCATCGTGTTTAATCCGTGTAAACCGTTCTTCCTGGGCGGCAGCAACAATTCTACCGTCAACAACTAATGCTGCAGCACTGTCGTGGTAAAATGTCGAAATACCTAATATTCTGTTAGCCAAAGTAAAATCAATAAAGTGAATAAATAAAAGGCGCCAAAGCTGATACACTTGTTAATACAATGAGGACAGCCATCAGCAAAAGAATAATAATAAGTGGAAGCAGCCAGAATTTTTTCCGCATTCTTAAAAATAGAAATAATTCTTTTAGAAATTCCATAACGTCAGTAATTTAAAAGATATTCAAAATATCTGCCTTGTCATATTTATGATTTCTGTCAATCAGCACCGATTGATCTCCTTTTTTAAATTGTTTTAATCTAAGTATATCCTTCCCCGTGAACTTCCTGATCAGGCCAATTGGAGTAACAATAATAAAAAATACCAAGCTCATCATCAATATCGAACTAATCTCTCCCAATAACTTTGAAAAGCCAAACCAGATAATGGCGAAAGGATAGAAAATAACTGGAATGACCATTGTCATCAATAATAAAGCCAGCCCGGCTATTTCAAAATAGGTGTCTTTAAAATAAAGCCCCAAACAAAGGCTCACCAAGACCGTTACCTGGCCAAACTCTGTAGTTTGTTTTTTTGTAATGGTAAATATTTTTTTATTCCACATGATACCTGTTCTTAATGCTTTATTCCAATTGTTTAGTCAATGTTAAAGCAATTTGATTATCGGGATCCATCTTTAACACTTTGGAAAGATACTTATTCGCACCTTCCTTATTGCCCATCTCTATATAAGCAGTAGCTATTTGATTTAGTATTTGAAAATTAGTACTATCGGTCTTAATGATTTTTTCTAATTGGATAATTTCTGCCGTTAGTTTTTCAACAGGCAACAATGAGATTCCAGAAGTATTATTACTAATTGCATATTCTATATAGGGCAAGGCATTAGCAGGTTGATCTAATTTAAGTTCAATCACAAAAACGTCTCTTGCTTTATCAAAAGAGGGAGACAGGTTAAACGCTTTTTTAAAATAGAAAATCGCTTCTTTGGAATCATTTAATTTACCACACAAATTAGCCATCTTTTCATAATAAGGTTCCTCTGCAGGATGTTCAAGTACTAATGTTCCCATCACAATTTTAGCCTTTGATAGCTCACTCCGGGACATATAATAATTGTAAAGGTCACTCATGGCGTCTTCCCAGGGCATGTGTAAGAATGCCACAGCAAAAGCAAGTTTGCCTTGTTCGGATCTAGTTAGCAATGAATCATTGATCTTAACGTCATTAAAAGGCCAGTATTCTTTTAAATGATCAATACGGTAAATACCGGTTAGAGAATCTACTTCTGTAATGGGCATCTGTTGCAATAACTGTTGCAAACTCATTTGATTAGCCGTATCTGATCCAAATAACCCCGATCTTTTCATTGCCTTGTAAAATGCATCCGACATCAAAGCGTATCCGGTCAGATTAGGATGTACATGATCCAATATCAACTCATCTCCGATAATATGATATTTTGAATAGGCTTCAAATTCTCTTCTTGTATCTACTAAATGGGCATCTTTATATTCATGGCAGAGCCCGATAATAATTTTATTGAACTGGTCAGGCGCACGAAAACGCAATTCATCAAAATCCTTTGCCCTGGAAAAATACCATTTTGCCTGAATAGAATTTCCTCTCAAGCAAGCCAGTCGTCCTAAATAATAATTACAAAGTGCGTGGCCTGGAAAAATATGATAAGCTTTATGGAGATAAATTCTCGCTTCATTCCAGTTACTATCTGTCATTGCCTGAGTTCCGCGGTTAATATCTCTTGAAAAATCGGGATATTGAGCACTATCTACCGGAGCGCTAACAAAAGGCTTCATGCTTCTTTCATTCGATACCAACGTGCTGACGAAAACCGGGATATGATATCTGCTAAAAAGGCGCAAAATCTTATTCATATTTGACCGGTATTGGTTGATTCCCCTATAAAATAACTCAGAATCATAAGGGATTTGCCGATTGGCTACCATCAATTCCATTCTTGTTCCCCCTCGTTCGATTGGATTAATATGCAACCAATGTTTGAGATTACTATACCAGTTACTTAACAGTTGAGTTAACCTCAATTCTCTAAGATCAAGTGTCAAATTCACCAAAAAAGGGCTTCCACCAATACGTTGAGTAGAACCAACTCCTAAAGCACCATAATATTCATTGTGGCCCACATAAATCAATACTGCATCAGGCTGGTAATGAACCACTTCTTTTGCAAATCCTAAAACAGTATAAGAATTGACTGCAGTTAATGAAAGATTAATTATCTCAAAGTTTTTGTTTGGGTAAGTGTGCATCAAACGATATAACAGCCACCGGTGAAAAGAGCCATTATGAAAATAGGGATAGCCTATTGTAGTTGATTCTCCCAAAACAAAAATCCTAATTGTATTGGAATCCTTTTTCCTTTTAAAAAATTCCACATTTCCGGTAGTGGCAATTTGCTGATTAAGAAAATATTTCTTAGATGCATCAGGATTAAAAGCAAGAAAGTTTTTATTATGAGGATCTGTTATAAACAAACTAAAATTATATCCATAATTAAAAAACCGCAAGGAAAGTTCCATCAATCCTAAGAGAAAAAAAGGCAAAACAATACCTATTATTTTGAACAAAAAGGTTCGTCCCTTAGATAGGTTTCTAATTTCCGAATTATTTTTTTTTGAGTGGCCACGCATTATATTAACCTAATGGATTTTCCCATTACTTTACTCTACCTTACCGGATCATTTGCCCAAATAGAACGGATCGTTTCCTCATCCCCATAGCCATCCGGAACTACGGAGCTGGGATTATTGGCATAATACCAATGCTTGTCGTCCAGCGGAGAAGTTAATACTCTGCCTCCCGGCATTTCTACAAAACCGTTGGTATCCGTCCTGCGCACCCAAGACCAGGCGTAATGTAGCCACGACTTCCTATATGCATGGCTCTGATGAGCAAACCAAGTGATTTCATCATAACCCCATATCCAGTCAAAACCTGAGCCGACACTTCCAGGGCGCCCAGGGTGATGACTGACACCGTAATTATCAAATTCGACCAGATAGGGAAGGTGCTCACATTTCCACCCGCTATAAGTGATACCTCCTTTACTCCTGTCATAAATCCCATCTGAGAATCCAAGTTTAAGTTCGGCCTTCTCAGGGCTATCCGGTATCTCTTTAATCCGAAGGGGAAAGGCATGGAAGTCCAGCAATAATTTCCCATTTCTAACTAAGCCACCACTGGGTACATGCGCATCACACAGCACTATATGTCTTCTTGCATGTGCCACTGCATAACTACGCAGCATAGAAAGTACTTCCCAATAATTATCCAGGTGAGGATCATTTCTGTCCATGAGTTCCATTTGTCCAAAATGGATAGCTTCTATCCCCATATTGATATAGGAAACCCCGAGAAAATAAAACCATAGCTTTGTTTCCAACTGACTCACATCCGGAACAGAAGCGCCTTTCCCCCATTGATTGACAAAAAGTCCACTTTTAAACAGCATTTCTTTGTAACAAAAATCCCTCTTCTTTGGTAATAGTCCGAAAGCTTTAAATACCCAGGAGGGAATAGATATCTGATCCACCTGTGTAGTAACGATTTCGAAAATACACGCCTCTAAGATAATATCGGGATCTATCTGGTGTACCAGCGGAATTAAGCTCTTTTCCTTCCGGAAATTTTTCAACAAATCAGCCTCATCGCCCCACTGACATACACTTCGTCCAATAAATTTCGCACCAATATGTTTGATCATGCGTAGGTTATCTTGAAAATTACCCTGGCCTGTCAGCAGGCCTTGCATAGTAATAGCCCTGGAAAGATAATTTTCGAGTACAGGTCTTGAAATAGTTGTGTCAAACCTGTACCCTGCATCGTTTAAACTTGAAGTGGCATGTTGCTGACAGGTACCTGCAATAGATACAAAACTCATCTGGAAAATAATCAGGGCGAGTAGCGATGATATTCTTATCATTAGAAACTTAAGAATAACGCCTTTTTCAAAATTTTGCTTGGTTATAATAGGCATATCGCAATTGTTAGATCATAATACTAAATCAATTATTTTTTGAATGATTATCCGTTTATGTGCAGGTTAAAAAAAAGAACGCAGATTGTTATGATCTAATAAGATAATCGCAGATTATCAATCATATTCAGCCAAATCACGTGTGAAATATGATTCGCCTTCGGCGCAGATCATAAAAAATCATGAAAACCTGCCTGCCGCAGGCAAGTCTGCGTTCATATTATCGTTCCTGTATTAAAGCGGATAGTCATTATTTTTTGATTAGATTTTTTATCAAAGATTATTATATCAAGTATCTTAATATAACTTATAAAGGCCTCCCATAGACAGCAGAGGCCTGTATCTTCCCTTAAACTGCCAATTTTCAGTATCCCGGATTTTGTTGCCAGTTTGGATCATTATTCATATCACTGATCGGGATCGGGGCCAGGTATCTTTCCTCTAATAAGGTCGGGTTGCTCAACACACCTGAATTAATTGGATTTTC
>SCQV01000215.1 GCA_004299085.1 Chitinophagaceae bacterium
AGATCAGTCAGACGATTGAGGCTTTTCAGCAAAGTGGTTTTTCCACAGCCGGAAGGGCCAAGGATCACCGTGATCCGGATGCGCTTTCTTATAAATATCTGCCCATTTTACTGCAATGGGATAAAGGGCAAAGGCGCCTGTTATGGCCACATTTTTGGCTGACCGGCTGCCCTGGCACTCATGCAGGCAAAAGGCTATAGGCAATGATAAAAGAAAAAGGAAAAATCGGGGAATTTTCATCGGAATTAAATTTTTTACTAAATGACTAATCGTGTAATTAAATAATACGTTTTATCAAAAGTGAATCGTCTGAAGAAAAGTGACCCTTAGGATATCGTAATCAGTATAATTGTCGCCGTTGCTTTTTTCCTGGAATTGATTAATGTAATCCGCTTCTACTTGTATATACTTTAATAAAGCGTAATTCAATCCTGCGTATATCCTGTTTTGGTCAAAGGTGTTGCGTACGATTGAGTGACCGAAATTCAGGAATATTTCATCGGCAACTCGTAGCTTGAGCTTTTCTGATTTGGTTACCGGGTATTCTAATACCAACTGGTATCGAAACCGGAAATTAAAGGTATATCCGGGCTGCAGATGCCGGCCATCATTTTTACGAATGAACCTTTCTTCGAGCCAGTAGCGATGGGTTATATGAAGCTTCTTAATATTTTGATTATAGTTAAGCGTTTCATAAGGGCGTAATTCAGGGATAGTAAGAGCTGTGAGTACCTTCGGGTCAGCAGGACTGTTGCTCAGATAATAAACAAAACCGGCGCCGGCTGACCAGTTATTTCCCAGTGATTTGCTTACCGCTACCCGGGGCAAAATCCAATATTGCTGCCTGTCCGGGAAGGCGAACCGGCGGTCTTCCAATTCCAGATTGATTGCCCAGTCTTTTGACACGTCATACTTGCCGGAATAACGCATCCAAAGCATGTCCTGATGAGTTACCTTTTTTTGAGCATTGACAGATACTGTTCCCAATAATGCCAGGGGTACCAGGAAGGCATAATAAGAGCCTGAAAAAATCTCTTTCATACATGATTTGATTTATAAAATAAGTAGATTAATATGATATAAAAATACCATTCAGGAAATAATCGTGCATCAGCACATTCGGCAGGAAAATAAAAGCCCGGCTTCACAAGAAGATAATCCGCCCTTGCCGCCTGCAATAAAAAACTGCAACAAAAGCCCGTAAATGATAAGAATAGTTTTTAAGTTCATAAAGACAATGATTCATACTATACTTAGTTTATAAATCTAATAGACTGATACAAATGTAGCAACAAAAATTATTTTGCCAAATATTTTTCAATTCTTTTTTGTGAGGCAATTTTAAGCTTACTTTTTTTATCTTAATTACCCATCCTATTTTCGGGGTGTATTATACAGGATTATCACATAATACCTATACAAGATTCTTCATAAATTCTCAGTCGAGAAAGGTGCTCATCATCTCAATCGCAAAATGAAGAAAATTACCTTTTATTGAAAAGTTGAATATATAGAAATTCAACTTCATGGGGAATTATTTCCCCGCTGTGTGGAGATGCGGGGGTAAAACGATTTTATTCGTATTTCCTGAATCTTTTGTTATGCTAAGATTGGGCAGCCTTTTATAAGACCGGCATGTTTTTTCTTGATAAACTTATTATGAAGAGTATAAAAAAAATATATGCCCTGTTGTTTTAATGGCTGCTTCTGTGTTAGTAATGTACACTTCCTGTACATCGCATCCGAAATCTAATAACGCAAACGCATATAATGATCCGCCACAAGAAATATGAGTGGCACTATTATACCCAGAGATACCACGAACCCTACGCTTGATTCCCTGAAAGGTCAGATTGCTTCATTTAAGAAAACACGGAATAAAAAAATGGATGATCTGAATAAGGAAATAACGCATCTTAAAAAGAAACTGAGAAAAGCTTCCACTAAAAATAAAAGGGAGCTTCATGAAAAGTTGAATGATCTTGAAGCAAGGCGGAAAGGATTACTAAGCGAGATAGATTCCGCAGGAAATAAGACTGCTGCACAATGGAATGTGTTCACAAAAAAGTGAATGAAAACTATCAGTCGTTGAAAGATAACGTGAAAGACACCTTTCAACAGAATTAGTTCTCTTTCCGTAATGATTAAAAGTGCTTATACTTCTGCAATAGTATTTGTTTGTGTCTTAAACTTTACCTGATGGAGTATAATCCTTTCCAGGATTATGTATCTCCGCCTACATCCCCGCTATCTATAAACAGCGGGGCTATGTGGGCCTCTTGGAGAAAATGCCCAATATCTTAAGCAACAAATTTTTACACGGGCAGAATTCATTGAATTAAAAGCCAAAGATTTTAAAGGAAAAGCAGTACCCGTTACAATAGCTTCAGCAGAGCTGAGAAGATCTATTGTGTGGGAATTTGCAAAACATGGCACCAATAGGGGCATACTTGTACACGGAGGAGAGGGTTTATATGCTGCAAAAAAGGGAGTGGAAAGCTATGGAGGAAAAATGCTTGCTATCCCCACAAATGTGGGCTATGTTCCAAAAATAGAATCCGTCATCATCCCGATTGAAAAAGAATTTGGCCTTATTGATGTGTAGGTGAATAATGCCATGGTGGGCGTTTTAAGAAGTGAATTGATACATGATAACGGCAATGTGCATTTGGGAATGGGACAAATGCCTGCCATGAACACGCCTCAACTTACCCAGGTGAAAAGTTATTTAAAAAATAAACCCAAACCAATGGAACTATTTATCAACCAGAAGTGGACGCCGGGGCAGTCTTAGAAATGGCACGCAAACATGAGCGCGAACTGTAGGTAGGTTGTTCCACGATAAAGGCCATTGAAGACAATAAAATCGCTCCTGAATATATTGATAATTATCTGGCAGGAAAAAGTTTTAACAGACAGATGAACCTGGCGACAAAGACCGAAAAAATAATTGATGGGAACCTTTACCGGGCGACCATGACTCTGCATGGCGACTTTAACAAAATATGAATAGGGAAAAATAATGAAATAACAGTATAATCAATAATAAAACTAAATTAATAATTACACACAAATCAATTCATGCACCTGGACGCCCGGATGCTTACACCAAAATGGGCATCCGGTTCAAAATCAGGTATCGGAAAAGCTATCCTTTTTAATGTAATGGTAGCAACTTGTATTGTCAGGGACGGCGTTCTTTTCTTGAATAGCCTGCAATCAAGGAAATAATAAATAAAACGACAAAAATCCAGAAAAAAACTTTTGCAATACCTACTGCGCCGGCTGCTATGCCGCCAAACCCAAAGATGGCGGCGATGATAGCGATAATAAAAAAAATGATTGCTAAGCGTATCATAACTTATGTTTTTTAAGTGAGAAAATAATATGAAAGCATCTCTGAAAATCGCCTTACTGAGTGAAATCGTTCATTGAAAATATTAAAAGTAATTTTCAGAGATGCCCTGGAAAATAAAAGACGTGCTGCATTTAATTTTTCAGTTCTCTTTTATCAATTTTTCGATGGCTTCCTTACTCTGGCCGGTTTTCTTTTGAATCCTGCCTATAAGTTCATCTTCTTTTCCTTCTTCGTAGAGAAGGTCATCATCGGTCAGATTGGAAAATTTTTGTTTCAATTTTCCTTTTAATTCTTTCCATCTGCCTTTTACTTCTAACATGTTCATAAACTAATTTTTAGTAAATAGTGAATAGTGAATAATGAATAATATAATAATTACAAGAATAATGCCATCCGCTGGTTGCGCAATAGGTGGGGAATGTGGCCAGTACTGTACGTTCGTATTTTATTAGAGATGAAAAAAGTAGCACCGTTTGTAGAAAGATTTCTACAATCGCAACATATTCTTTATCGCTATCTTAAAGGCATTCAAAAAAAGGTACGATAATTTCAGATACTTTTTCAATAACTATCCAACCGGTTTAAGATCGCTTGTAATTGAATAAAAATTACTTCTGGTCACATCTCTAAATATAGAATCTGAGTTCATTTCATTTTCTATGGCCATATAAAGCGATTGCGATACTTTATTTAAGTTAATGGATGTGGACAACCGGACTAACCCTGCATGAGCTGCAATAGCATAATGATCTATTCCGCGCCGGGTCAAGACAAGAGTGGCATCCCGCATATTATCATAAAGCTTTGTTCTTTTTATGGAACTCTCTAAAAGCTCCATTTGTTTGGTGCTCTTTGTGCCCTCTATGATAAAAAAGACATGAAAAAATAAATTTTTGGAAGTTCCCCTATATGAATTTTAATTTCTTGCATTAAATTATTGAGGACGTCCCCCCTTAGACTAACGAAATTTAAGTGCGAAGTCTGAGTCAATATAAAAAGAGCGATCTTAAAAAGATCGCTTCCTGTCAAGAGTTCTTTTTCCGAAACCGGAATCAGACTCTTATTTTTTATTGGTTTTTCTGTGTCTTTGTTTTCTATTGAAAGAAAAAGCCTGCATCAATGCTTAATACTTTATTCTTCAAAATCTTTGCTGCATTATTATTCCCGGCCGGTGCATTATTCGTAAAGCTTAGACCATAGCGTGCGCCCAGCGTTATATTGTTGAATTCAAATCCAGCCATCACCTCGCCTCCCGCATCAAGGCGTTTCAAATCATCGTTATTACCGTTGCCGAATTTAAGTGTATGATTAGAATAATAATCGCCTACAGGAGTATTCCCGGTGAATGAGGCTTTACCGGCTACCCCAATTCCAAGATAGGGGCCTACGCCGAAATAAAGGCGAGTATTGGCCCCAATATTCGGTTTAAAAACAACGTCTAACGGGACTTCCACATACATTGGATTCATCTTCTCCGTATATTTAAAACTACCTGAGATCCATTCCACTTTGGAACCCTTGCCGCTTATACCTGCACCGGTTTGTATAGATAAGCCGTTTATAATCCCAAAATCCAGCACGAGTCCAAGATTATAGGATGCCAGGGAATTTCCATTGGGGATTCCATTGGTCTGATCCAGTGGCTCATATTTCATATCTGCCAGATTTAATCCGCCTCTCAAACCCACTTTTACTCCCTGAGACATCGCAGCGGTAGAAAAAGCAACTGCCATCAGCACTAATAAGATTTTCTTAGTCATAAAATATAATTTTTAAGAGTTATTTTACTTTGGTTTTTGACAAAGACAATGCCAATACCTATAGCAACGTGATTTAGCAAGACCATATTTTTTATTATCGGTTTGAAAAAAATTATTTACATAGGGTTAAGATTAATGAAAGTGAGGAAGGAATTCCCTGTCAACCTCGTAAAATGCACAGACGTGTAAAAGAGAAAACAGCTTTTAAGAAATGGTTTCATCTATGAAAAGAATGGTATGATAATTTCCCATTAATCCCAGATTTTGCAGCCAACTGCAAAATCTGCCTGAAAGGCCGACGAAGCATGGCTTGTCGGGGTTAACCCTGACAAAAAATGGCAAAGAAGCCATTTTTTCGTCACTGCTTCGCAGAAATTTTGCTACTGCAAAATTT
>SCQV01000216.1 GCA_004299085.1 Chitinophagaceae bacterium
CCATCATCAAGATACACGCCCATGACTAAACGATCTTCTTTGCCAATATGATGAAAGTAATTGTATCGAACGATGTTTCCACGATCACTCGGATCTCCTCCAATATAAAACGGAGAGATATCGTCTGAATTCATGGCTACATCGTGAATATCATTGTATTCAAAAAGGTTATTATTCCCACTGATAACGTAAATACCCTGGTAATTTGAATTGTATATCTCATTATGTGCAACAGTATCGCCAACACCATTTACATCAATGCCCGCATAAAGGAATTTGTTACGGCGATTATAATCATGAATCTTGCAATTAATAACAGCACAATGTCCGGGAGTCAGGCTCTTTTTATCGCCACCGCCAAGGAAAACACCACCCGAACCAGTGTAATAAATATCACAGGATTCCACCTTTTGATATATCCCTGCATCGCGATTCCATGCTTTATCATTATAGAGATGCGTAATCAAGTCTCCGATTTTACCTCCGACAGAAACTCCCCTGTAATCTTTGTATAATCCTGAGCGCCCTGGTACGGGTTCTGATCCTTGTCCCATCAGAATCCCGGCAGTTCCCATATCTCGTATCACACATCCGGCGATTTGGTTATGCCCCCCTCCTTCCATATATATACCGAGGCCTCTTCCATACTCGATTGTAAATCCGCGAATAATAACATGAGATGCATTGACGAGAGAAATAAGCGGCTGTTTAAGCGTGGATACGGAAATCTCAGCCCCTTGTAGTTTTTCCGGTGGCCAAAAATAAAGGAACCCTGAATCTCTATCCAAGTAATATTCTCCGGGATTATCAAGCTCCCACAAAATATTTATGGCAAAATAATGTTGGTAAGGCTTTCCATCGTTTGCCAAACCATATAAATCAGGAGAGGCGAGTCGTATTTCATGCTTTACGGTATCCATCAAGTCAATTCGAATCATATCATCGGCATATCCCCAATGAAAGGTTCCCTGAAGCCAGACATTTTTTAACCCGGCCCACAAGGATTCATGAGGGTCCGTATATTTAAAAATTCCTCCCCGGTGCGAGGTATCACCACTCCGGGGAATAGAACCGGGATCAACTACTTCTCCCGTCGTAATTTCATAAACGTTTGGATAACGTGCCAGTTGCACTGGACGGGCATTAAAAAATAATTCCATCGGTGCCGGAACTACAGGAATAGAGAATCCATGTTGCTTTAATTCTCCATAATCAGTAATTCTCAAAGCCCTGAGATCGGCTCTCACTACATGCTTTCGAGCCTGGTTATGTTCCGTTATTCTTTCCAGAGTACTGGAATCTTTTATCGGCTTAAAAGCAGAGGAAGGAATTTCTCTCCCTCCCACTAAATAAACTTTTTCGCCTGACACTGAGCGATAGACAATGGGAGCATTTTCAGTCCCGGAATCCGAACTATCTAGTTTAAATGTCTTCCTAAAATAGTAAATCCCCCCAAAGACCCAAACTGTAACTCCGTAATCAGACCCATTTTTATGAAGGACGCTCCTCACCGCTTCTTGTGCGCGCCCAAAAGTGGCAAAAGGATGTTCTCTTGCACCATTCCAGGTATCGTTTCCTTTCGTGGAGATGTAAAAATTATGCTGACCGCAGGATATATAGGGAATTGATACAAATGTAATTATGATCGAAACGAGTAACGAAATATTACATACATCATTGCCCCATAATTTACGTGAATTTTCGAAAAAAAGATTTATCCATTTCATTAATACGGTTTTTTCTCTAATCAATTGGCAGACAAACAAATCTCACTTTACTTTTTCCAAGGTCCTTTGACGTGGCAACGGCAATCCCTCTTTGACCCTTTTTGTTTACTGCAACATAATAATGATAAACAACTCCTTTATATCTTATGACCCACGGCTTATGAGCGTATCTGTCATCAAAAGGTTCTGACGGATAGACTAATCTCGAGCCTGTCCAATCGGTCCAATGCACCAGGTCATATGAACAAGCGAAATTATTAAATGCACCATCGGACTTCCCATGCGGCCAAAACGCACCGAAATAAAACATTACCCAGATATTCCCTATTTTCTGGATTTGTGGATCACCTGTTATTCCTTTATGGTGATCCAATACAGGATTTGCCCCGAACCTTCTCCAATGAATCATATCATTTGAAACCGCCATTCCTATACGTTCTATATGTCTGTTAATGCCACTACTGTCTCCATTCGCATTATAATACATAACAAAAGGATAGCCGGTCGTCTTTTTTTTATCCCAAATAATATTGCTTTTGTATAATGTTGTGTTTTCCCACCAACGTACTCCCGGATTAGCCGATGTCAAAACAGGCTTAGGCAGGCGTTTCCATTCGTGTACCAAAGATGGATTTTTCTTTGTATAAGCAATACCTATTGAAAGAGGCAAAGGTTCAAACCCTTTAAGCTTACCGCCTAAATATGACATCCAATACCGGCTTGCATATTTTTGAAGTTCATAGGTCTTTCCCCAATTATAATCCTGTAAACTAATAAATCCCGCGACCTGATTACAATCCCAGCGTGCCGTATCACTTGAAAAAGAAAGTATTCTCCCCATCGTTTGCCAATCAAGTAAATTCTCACTCTTAGCCAGCCACGTTTCATACCCTCTGCCATTAAAGACGACATACACCATGTACCATTTGTCATCCATTCTGAAAACACTTGGACAATCCGCGGTTGTAGAGTCAGAGGAAGGGGCCATTACCAAACCGTACTTGTAAGGAGTTTTTATCTCTTCATATATCTTTTTCATTACTGCTTCAGGTATTATTTCCCTTATTTGTTTTTGAGCGCGAGCGTTACTCATCATACCCATTAAACAGCATATACCTATCAATAAGATTTTTATATGTTTCATTTGTACATCTTATGGGCATCTCTCAAAACCTTATTTTTAGTTTTATTTAGCCACGAATAGCACGGATTTTCAGAATCTATAGGTGGTTTTTAGTGATGCCCTTATTCTAAAACCAGGAAACTTTTGTATATCAGTAAAGCTATTATCTTCAAATTTAAAGTACCGGCTTCCCTTCAGAGGTAATACAATTTTTAATTTCTTTCACACTGCTGCCTTGATCTTTAACAATAGCTTCTCCTATAGTTTCAATAAAAATGCTATTCAGAGAAATACCGGTAGTATGATGAAAAACTATTAATGGCCCATCCTTCAAAGAATTCTTTGTGAATGTCAGGCTGTCAAGGGTAACATTTTTACAATTAAAATATACCTGGGCATATTTAAGGGAGTGTTGAAATATAACCCCATTCATTTTAACATTATTACAGTTTACCAAGGATAATAATGAAGGTGTGTTATCCAAATATTCAGCACTAAGAATATTGCTGCTTCTTAGCTGATGGATTAGCTTAAAATATTTATCAGGCTGAGCTTCGACTACTCCTTTTCCAATGATACTAACATTCGAAACATCTTTCCCATACAACAATGCGCGTATGTTTCCAAACAGTAAGTAGTCATTAATATTAGGACTGGCAACCAATACCGCTCCTTCATGCAGCTCAATGGTAACATTAGATTTAAGTTCGAGGCCCCCGGTTAAATAGCGTCCCACGTAAAAGTTTAATTTACCACCACCGTTTTCAGAGATATAATCAATTGCAAACTGAATAGAAGAGGTATTATTGGTCATCCCATCGGATTTGCACCCGAAAAATGAAGCTTTATAATCCTGTCCATATCCCAAAGTGAAAGTCGTCATACTGACAAACAATAGCGATAATCCCCTTTTAAGTATTGTTTTATTTTTAATAAGGTGTGAAGTTCCCATATTTAATTACCTTTTACATTTTGAGATTTATAAGAAAAGATTTGTTTTTTATGCCCTGCATTTGGTTCAAGAATTTTAACATTTTTAAAATCTATTCCATTCACATCGTCCATAACAATGGCAGGCCTGTAATCTTTCCTTTTGGCTCTTACCGTTACATTATTGAAGTGAATATCCTCTGCATGCCTGATAAAAAATCCCCATGCCGGCAGTTCTTTAAACTGAGAAAACTCAGGGTATGCCGCGGGCATTTCAGGTATTGAATCCAAATCCTTTGGACTCAAACCGGCATAAGCATAATTGGGATTGCCACCGCCAGGATATACTATCTCAATATTTTTCAACAAAACATTTTTTATTTTATATTGCGGAAGCCCTGCAATGCTACAGGGAGAAATATTGCGGGGCAGATCTTCCACCGGCCCCTCATAACGATAGCCGGCATCCGGTTTCTTAAAAGCGACTTCAGCGTAAACATTCTCAATAGTAATATTTTTCATAGAGGGTGTTCTGCCCTGACTGTTTCTATTTCCTATTCTCAAGAATATTATATTCCCGGTATTTATTGCTCTCACTGAATCAATTAAAATATTTTCGACAATACCTCCATCTACGGCCTCCAGGGCAATAGCAGATCTATAGGTATCATATACCGTTAAGTTTCTAACGGTAATATCTTTAAATCCTCCTCTTGATCCGGTTCCAAACTTTAATGCATTTGCACTTGACCGGGCCACACAATGCTCTATAAGCACGTCTTCACACATTTTTGTGGTGTCAAATGACTTTAAACACAGCACATCGTCTGCAGCATCAAAGTAAGAGTCACGAATAACCACATGTTTGGAATCAACTATATCAATCCCGTCATTATTCCAATAAGATTTATTATCAACGGAAATATGATCTACAAGAAGATTCGAACATTGATTATACGTTTGATTCCAGCTTGCTGAATTCTTCAGGGTTATTCCTTTTATTATTATATGATCACATTTATAAAAATATAGGTTCTCCGGTCTTTTAGGTTCTCGTACGCGATCGTTTAACAATTCATCTTTTATAAGACCTCTATATACCATGTTTAAAGAATTCATGGCCGTCCTGAATCCCCTGCCGTCAATCATCCCCCTGCCCGTTATGCCCACATTTTTTTGCTCAATCGAATATATTAAAGACTTCCATTTAACAACACTGTCTATCGGATAATCAAAGGGGTTTGTCGAACCCAATAATGTTGCACC
>SCQV01000020.1 GCA_004299085.1 Chitinophagaceae bacterium
TTTTCGACAGTCTTGAATTTTCCCTGCCTAGCCGGCAGGCAAGGTTTGGTTCTTTCTTTGGTTCAAGCCAAAGAAAGAACAACTATATCAAGGCTACGAGCTTTAAATACCTAATTCTATTAATATATATAGTGGCAGTCGGCAAGAGCAGTTGGCAGTAAGTAGTGAATGGTCAATAGTCAATAATTAATAATTAATGGTAATAGTGAATATAGTGAATGATCAGAACAAGTACAACTCTTGAACAACCTTAAACCCTAAACTAAAAACTAAAATCCTTAAATTTTTTTCTTTGAACTTTTATCTTTAATCTTATCAAGTTATGCATTCGTATATTGTAGTGATGATCATTGTCTGCTTTTTGTGGGCAGGGTTTATGGGAGCCATCAGTTTTATGGAATCCTGGTTAAAATTCAGGGCGGAAGGAGTACAATTAGCCGCCGGATTAAGTATCGGCAGATTAATTTTCAGGACATTGAATCGTATTGAATGGGTTTACTTAATTATTTTGTGGGGGGGGTATATTTTGGCTAAGCCATCGCCCTTACCGAAAGATGCTTTGGCATATTTTATTCTCTCCCTGATAATGCTGATACAAACCGTTTTTCTACTCCCTGCAATGGACAAACGGGCCGCTGCACGGATCAACGGGCAAAAAGTGGCATCGTCCATTATGCTCCATATCTGGTATCCAGGATTGGAGTTAATAAAATTCATTGTACTTATCTATGCAGGTATTTCCCTGTTAGGCATAGTTAAATAAAATCTTCTACCTTTATCTCATGGCAGATAAAGATAAAAATCCGTGGACAACCCTGGCTCAGGAAGTTAAGTACGATAATCCATGGATTACCCTGACTGAATATAATGTCTTAAATCCAAAAGGCGGGAAAGGGATTTATGGTAAGGTTCATTTCAAGAACTTCGCTATTGGCATTGTAGCTTTGGACGAAACCAATCATATCTATTTAGTTGGCCAATACCGGTTCCCATTAAGTCAATATAGCTGGGAGATTCCCGAAGGCGGGGGACCGTTGGATGTCGAACCTTTGGAATCCGCTAAGCGGGAACTATTAGAGGAAACAGGTTTAAAAGCTACGTCCTGGGAAAAGCTTTTAGATATTCATTTATCTAATTCCGTTTCTGACGAGTTCGGTATCATTTATCTGGCAACTCAATTAAGCCAGCATCAGGCTATGCCAGAAGATACTGAAGATCTGGTCATTAAAAAAATCCCTTTCGAAAAAGCTTATGAAATGCTATGCCGCAGTGAAATAACAGATTCCCTGACAGTGGCCGCCTTGTTGAAACTAAAATTAATGTTGAGTGAAAAATAATAGTATTATCGTACGTGTTGCACTGCTATGCATGCTGATCCTGTCATTGCCTGTGGCTGCTTCCTGTCAAACATTAAGAATTGCTGTGGCAGCTAACGCGCAATTCGTCACCCAGGCTTTAAAGAAAGCATTTGAGAAAAAAAATCCGGTAAATATCGAAATCATTGTAAGCTCTTCAGGAAAATTGACTGCTCAGATTGAACACGGAGCTCCTTATGATCTTTTCATGTCTGCCGATATGAAATATCCGGAGACTTTATACAAAACAGGCCAAACAATTGGTAAGCCGAGGGTGTATGCTTTTGGCAAATTAGTTTTGTGGACAATGAATACAATTAATTTGGATAAAGGTATTCAGATATTAAAACAGCCTTTCATAAAAACAATTGCTGTCGCCAATCCTTCCACGGCCCCTTATGGTGTGGCTGCCACTCAATCCATGGAGAAAGAGGGGATATTTAATTCCGTAAAAAGTAAAATTGTCTATGGTGAAAGTATTGCACAGGTGGACGGTTATGTATTAAGCCGTGTTACAGATATTGCCTTTACTGCAAAATCAGTGGTGGAAAGCCCTTCATTAAAAAGCAAGGGCAGATGGATAGAAGTACCGGATAATTTGTATTCACCTATTGCGCAGGGAGTAGTGGTATTAAAGTATGCAAAAGCCAACGATTTCAAAGCAGCGAGCGCCTTCTATTCTTTCCTGTTCAGCAGTCAGGCAAAGGCTATTTTTGAATCTTTCGGATATAAAATAAAATGAATAAACTAAAAGGAATTATTTCTGAGATACAAAGTGATAACGGTATTTCTTTAATTACGATAGAAACATCCGGAACTAATATCACCGCCATTATGGTGGAAACTGCCAATGCATCTTCTTTTTTAAAGCATGGAGACAACATGCTGGTTACGTTTAAAGAAACGGCCATGTCTATTGGAAAAAATATTTCCGGTGAATTCAGCATTCGCAATCGTTTTGAAGGTGAGATAGCCCATATAGAGAAAAGCCGGTTGTTGGCAAAAATTATCCTTAATTTTAATCAAACTCAGTTGGTTTCTGTCATTACCACCGCATCCGCGGAGAACCTGGCTTTACATGTGGGCGACTATGTAACCGGTCTGGTAAAAACGACGGATATTGTTTTAATTAAAACTTCAGATTAAATGGCTTTTGATTATCAACCGCTTTGGCTGAGCCTGCAACTGGCATTTATTACGACCATCTTATTGATGGTTATCGGAATTCCTCTTTCTTCCCTATTGGCATTTCGCACTTTCCGTTTTAAATCGGTTGCGGAAGCTGTCATTAGCCTTCCGTTGGTATTGCCGCCTACCGTATTAGGATTTTATTTATTAATAGCTTTTAGTCCGAACAATTTCGTCGGCAGATTTTTACAGAATCATTTTGACATCAGACTGGTTTTTTCCTTTCCAGGTTTGGTAGTGGGCTCTGTCATATACAGCCTGCCTTTTATGGTTCATCCATTGCAGGCAGGATTTCAGTCGCTTCCAAAGGCGCTCCGGGAAGCTTCGTATTCTTTAGGAAAAAGTAAAATACAAACACTTTTGAAAGTAATTCTCCCTAACATGAAGCCTTCCCTATTGACAGGTATAGTCTTGACTTTTGCACATACGATAGGAGAATTTGGCGTAGTATTAATGATTGGCGGTAACATACCAGGGAAGACAAGAGTGGCTTCTATTGCAGTTTATGACGAAGTGGAATCCCTGAACTATCATGCAGCGCATATTTATTCCATCGTATTACTTTTGGTGTCTTTTTTTATTCTTTTGTTCGCTTACGGGCTGAATAAAAAGTTTTTTAAAGCAGGATTAAACGGATGATCAATATTTCTATCAGGAAAAAATTAATGATGGCGGAAGGGGCCTGTGACCTTGTTATAAATACTAAAATAGGTACCGGAGAGCTTACCGCTATTTCAGGGAAATCCGGAGCGGGTAAAACAAGTTTATTGAGAATGATGGCCGGATTTCTGAAACCTGAATCCGGCTTTATGAAAACAGAAGAGGAAGTATGGTTGGACATTGAAAATAAAATTGACCTGCCGGTACAAAAAAGAAATATCGGATTTGTTTTTCAGGATCCGGCGCTTTTTCCCAATATGACCGTGAAAGAAAATCTTCAATATGCGGCAGGGAAAAAAGGTGATAAGCAATTTCTGAATCAGCTTCTTGAGATGGTTGGGCTAACTTCTCTTGCAGATAGGAAACCTGCTGAATTATCCGGCGGACAGCAACAGCGCGTTGCCATTACAAGGGCTTTGGCGAGGAAACCGAAGTTGTTATTATTAGATGAACCTTTTGCTGCTTTGGATAATGAAATGAGACGGTATTTGAGAGAAGAATTATTGACACTTCATAGAAAATTTGGATTGACTACCTTATTAGTTACCCATGACCTATCTGATATTTATTATTTAGCAGATAAAGTACTGGTCATAGATAAAGGGGAAATTATTAAATCAGGTAACCCCAACCAGGTCTTTGCCAATAATACTATTGATGGAAAGGTCCAGCTTCAGGGCGAAGTGTTGAACACTTATAAAAGTGGGGTAGTGTATATTGTGGAGATTCTGACAGGAAATACTATTATGAAATTAGTTGTGGGAGAAGAGGAGAAGAACACACTACATCCCGGGATGAAAGTGCTGGTAACTTCGGGCGCTTTTGAGCCGGTTATCAGCTTGTTGTCGTAGAAGGGGCATGCGTACCTTTACTTTTCATCAGGCCATCTATTTCAAGGAATTTCTCTTTGAGTGTACCCAACGCAAAAGCGCCGGCAGAGGCAGCGAACACAGAAGCATTAAAAGCTGATTTAATGCCGGTAGAGAAGGTCATTGACAAGGCAAAAATCAACAATAACAGGCCACTAAGCTTGGCAAATAATTCCGTTTTAAATCCTATAAGCAAACAAATGGCAAAAAGTATTTCGGCTGCAGTCGCTATAACGGCTAACGCAGGAACAGCGCTTTTAGGAAACCAAGGATTAATGACGCCTACATATCGTTCAAAGCTTGACCAGTTTCCCCATGCCGTATGTATCGGATTAGCTAATCCGAACCGGTCTGCCACAGCCGACAAAAAGCCTAAGGCTATCGCAAGACGAAGAAAAATTTTAATGATTCTATTGTAATTCATAAGACTGGTATATTTATTAACTTCCCAAAGTTACAGGTTTACAGAAGTAAAAAATTATCTTTGGCAAAAATTTACATTGAAACAACAAAGACATAAAAAACAGGAATTCATTATAGGGCGTCAACCAATTATCGAAGCATTGCGTTCAGGGAGGTCCATTGAACGCATCTTTATACAGCGTAATGCGGGCGGCGACATTATCCATACTATCCGGGAATTGGCCAACCAGCATCGCGTTCCGGTCAATGCCGTTCCACCGGAAAAGTTAGACCATTTAAGCAGAGCCAATCATCAGGGTTGCATCGCTATTGCTTCTCTGGTAACTTATCATGACCTGCAGGATGTCATATCTTTTATTGTGGATAAAGGAGAAACGCCCTTGTTTCTGATGTTAGATGGAATTACCGATGTCAGGAATATCGGCGCCATTGCAAGGAGCGCTCTTTGCTGCGGGGCGCAAGCCATCATTCTTCCTGAAAAAGGTATTGCGCCATTAAATGAGGAAGCCGTAAAAACTTCTGCAGGAGCGTTGGAACAAATGTATGTATGCAGAGAAAATAATTTATTAAAAGCAGCAGATATTTTGCGTTTGAATGGCATTCAGGTACTGGCAAGCGATGGAAAAGCGAAACCTTTTTTACATACATGTGATTTTAAAATCCCTGCTGCCATCATAATGGGGGCAGAGGATACAGGCATTCAACCGGAATTATTAAAAAAAGCAGATGCTATTTTCCGCATACCGATGGCATCAGATTTCGATTCATTTAATGTGTCGGTAGCTGCAGGAATTATTTTGTATGAAGCGATGAAGCAGAGAATGAA
>SCQV01000217.1 GCA_004299085.1 Chitinophagaceae bacterium
TGTCTCGGCTTAGACGAGATGGTTCTTTTGGGGCAAGCCAAAAGAACGTAAGAAGATTAAAGAAAAAAGAGTTTAATACTTATCACAATTGATTATCAACGATTTAAAGAATATGCCAGTAGTATGCACCCGTGAGCACCGGCTATCCGGTAAAATGCTTACTTTTACTTATCGTTAGCTTTTTTGTCCGGAAATTCAAAAAGAACTTTTGAAAAAGGTGGCGGCTGAATCAATACAATAGTGGTTATCATCACAGAGCGAAACAAAATAAAACTCAAAAACAAAGGATGGACAGGCGAAAATTCGTAGGCACATCAGGCAGGTATATGATGCTGCTTCCCTTGATTAAAACAGTAGGAAGCCGGGGTTTGGACGGACGGCAACAAGAGGATAGCCGGCTTAAAAAAGAATGTATGGCCGCTTTCAAAAGATTCTCAGAAGTTTGGGAATTTAATGATTTCTGGAAGCGGGGAAATACGATGGATGCCTGTATTAATTTTACGGATGCCTTGTTGCACAAATGGCCTCACGATCCTGAAATAAAATCCATTCAGCAACAGGTTGACGCCATGCTCGAAAAAGATTATGCCTATTTTAAAGGAATTGATCCGGTTACTTTGTGGGCAGATGATTTTGGATGGTGGGGATTGATGGGGCTGAATGCAAGAAAACATTTGCTGCGTTCAGGCAATAAAGAACTGGCTGATAAATATCTGCAGCTTTCCACAGATTTATGCTGGAAGCAGGCGAGAAGCCACGCGTATGATTTTTCCGCAACGGCGAAACCTATCCCTCACGGCTGGAGCAATGGACCTGCTGACGGCTCCGGCAAAGGAGTAAAAAACACGGTTACAAATGTTTTATATTTTCTGCTCTCTGTCCGGATTTATCGTTTGATGCGGGAGGAAAACGGCGATGGCAATGAAGAATATCTGGATATGGCTTACCGGCAGTGGGTATGGTTCGATAGCTGGTTTCAATTGAAAAAATATGACTATTTGAAAAGAACGCTTTCAGGTGGCGCCTTGGTGCAGGAACGTCCAACCGCTTTTTTTGATGGTTCTGATTATGCAGATAGGGAGCATCCTACTTGGGAAAAAGGGTGGCTGTGGACGGGAGATCAGGGTATGGTATTGGCTGCGCTTAGTGATATGCTGTCAATCAAAAATGACCTGGCAGCATGGATAACAAAAAACAAAATAGAATCAGATTTTAAGGCAAATGTTTTTGAAAAAAAAGTAATTCATTACATGGCCTTAATCAGTGAAGGGATAAAAACAGCCTTAATCAGCGATAAAGATCATATTATTCGGGAAGCGCCTTTTAATTCAAATTTTGGACCTGAATTCGGTAATGATTACCTGGCAGGCCGAGGTATTATGATGCGCTATCTTGGGGAACTTGATAAAAAATTGACAGGTGTTAATTTTAAAAAAGATATTGAAATAACCGCAAACGCGATTTGGCATACACGCAACAAATCGGACAATCAGTTTCAGCCTGCATTTACCGGCATTGCAGATGATAAGCTTTTTATGCAGCAATTTAAAGAACAGTGGGGCTTCGCAGATAATATTTTTACCTGGCAAATAGAGAAGATGAATGAACAACAAAAATTCGGCGTTTGCCAGTCTATTGGGCTTGATGCTTTGGGTGCCCATATTCGTCTTATGTGAGTGAATATGAGTATGGCTATTGATTGGGATATGCAGATGCCCTTATAGAATTAGGCATTTAATGATCATAGATGGATGCCAGAGGTATCAAATATTTATAGAAATAAATATAAAGTTCATATACGACCC
>SCQV01000218.1 GCA_004299085.1 Chitinophagaceae bacterium
AGATGGAAATACATGACATACTTTTTTGTTTTCCGGTTATAATAAACCTTGGGACGTTCCAACACCCAGTGTTGGGGATTAAACCCATCAGGCGCCGAAAATTTTATCTTGTTCAGGAAAGTCCAGTTGACTAAATCTTTAGAAGAGTAACATCCCACATATTTGTATCCGGGCTCCGTATCTTTGCCTCTGTATTCTCCATACCAATAATAGGTTCCTCCTACTTTTATGATACCACCACCATGCGCTTGTATGGGATTCCCATTGTTATCAAACCAGATTGCTTCTGGTTTTATAATATTGTTGGTTGCATTTTGCCCTCTCGTAACTACACAGGAAAAACAGCATACAAAAGATATTAAGATACAAGCGTAAATAACTTTTTTTGATTTGGACATGGTAAGCATAGATTTTAAAGATGGGATTTTTTAATCAATAGAATGATGAATAGAAACATTATCTCCCCCCCAAACTTTTTTAGCAATCCAATCTGCATCGGGTCCTTCCCAGAAATTATTTTCAGGAGGCAAGCCCAAAATAAGAAATGCTTCAGAACACAAATAAAGGCTGCCGGTAGAAATATATCCTTGCGCAATAGCCGGTTGATGGCCAACCATTCCGATTTGCAACCAGCCATTTTTATCAAAAGTACCTGGCGCAGAAAGTTGCCGTTTTATCACGGTATATAAAGCAGCACGCACTTCTTGCGGTTTTACGCCCTCGGGAAGCTGCTGCATGAGCGCCATTTGGGAAAGCAGTTGAAAAGCGCCAAAGCGATATGCCAGCGAACGCCCCAGCGGAGGATAAGTCCCCTCGGGAGAGATAAGTGATTCCAACACATAAGCATATCTTTTAGCCCTTGTCAAAACTATTGCTTCCTCTTTTTCATACTTAGCTTTGTCAGGAACGTTGGCTTCTATCAGTTCATGCAAAACTTCTAAAAACATTGGTTGAATAACATAACTATTGTAATAATCCCAATGAAAAACGGGACCGTCTCCATAAATACCATCCCCTAAATACCATTTGTGTAAAAAAGAATCAATTGCTTTTTGAACAGGCGCCATTTCGCACGAACCGGTGAATTTTAACAAGCCTGCTTCTATCATGGCACTAAAGAATAACCAGTTGCTGTTATAGGGTGTGATTACACGAGTAGATTTAAGTGCAGCTATGATATTATTTTTTGTTTTCTGATCTAAGGGATCCCACAGTAGTTTTGGTGCGCGTAACAATGCCTGCACCAAAAAAGCGGCGTCCACCACCGGTTGGCTTCCTTGATCAAAATTCATAAAATCCTGGCTTTGTGGATCGGTGGCATTATGCAAACATCTTCTGGCAAGCAGGATGTATTTTTCTCTTAATTGCCCTTCGGGACTATTGTCCGGCCCGAGTTCGATCCATGGCGCCATACCTGCCAACAAACGCCCGAATGCTTCCAAATGTGTAAACTGTTCGCGGCCCTTAGCTACTTCTTCTACCGGCATTTTTGCCACAAGCTGATTCTGGCTTAGCGCAGTTAAAACAGGGTTAGCTATTTTTATCAGGCTTTCTACCAGGTATTTTCGTTCCTTTTTACCATCCTGGTTATGATTGTTTTTCAAAGTACTGCGGGATGCATTTTGTCCGGATACTGAAACTGAAGTTATCAGAAAACTCATGGCAGTAAATACAACAATAAATTTTTTCATACAAGTGATTGATGAATATTAAAAATAATTTATTGCAAAATATAGGTTTTCAATTAATTCTTTATGAGTTCTCTCAAAATTTCATCCCTAAATCCGATCTCATGCTCAAATAAAAAATTTGATATATTCCTGATCCTACAAAGACAGGGCGTATTTCAAATTTTCACGTCACTGCGAAGGAGGTACTTGCCTTTGCCGGCAGGCTACTGAAGCAGTTTCCTGTCACCAGGCATGGTACTTTTAATGAGATTGCTTCACCCCGCCCCCCTTCTGAGTCCGCACGGTGGGGTTCGCAATGACAAAAGCGAAAATTTGATAGGCTCTCCGAAGGAACAAAGCCCATGAAAAACTTTGTGATCTTAATGCCTTTGTGGGATTTTAATGATACTATTTTATAGTTTGAACACTATTCTCTTTGATACACTCTTATATAATCAATTTCATATTTTTCTGGAAACTTCGTGTACTGCGGATTTCCTCCATTATCCCCTCCAACCGCCATGTTTATTAAAATATAATGCGGCTGCCTGAACGGATTGATCCCATCGGGATTTGTCAGGCTGTCCAATGGAACTTCATTCATCAGCCTGTTATCTACATACAATTTAATCTCACTGCTATCCCAATCCATTCTCCAGATATGAAAATGTTCGCTCCAGTTTTTGCCAAATGATTCAATTGGTTTTCTTACGCTAAACCATTTAGCTTTATAGGGAGTATCTGTCCCACGGGCAATATTCGCCAACAGATAATGCCTGTAATATTCCATGATATCAATCTCACCATTTGATGGCCATACACCTTTCACTCCTAATGTCCAGAAAGCAGGCCAAAGGCCATTATCTGTGTCTATTTTCGCTCGCATAACAAATCTGCCGTATTCCCAGCTTTTATGGCCTGAGGTATTCAGACTGGCAGAAGTATAGCTGATCCATTTTCTATCTTTCCTCCAGTCTTTGCTGCCAGCCGAATACAAAGGATTTAGTAAATGAACTCTTTTTGCTTCAATAACTAATTTACCATTTTTACAATAGGCATTTTGCTTCTGATACCATTGACCTTCATGATTGCGGACAAAGCCTTTTTCAAAATGCCATATCGCAGTATCAGGAGGTCCATTTTTATTAAATTCATCAGACCACACTAATTTGTACCCGTCTTTTTGGAGTGCTTGCCCGTTGCAAGTATATCTTAAAGAGATAAGAACCACACCCAAAAGAAATATTTTCCGAAGCATCATGTCAAATCTGCTTTATTAAAAATCCCACAAAGATACTATGCATACCTAATTGTTCTCAGTGGCTTTGCGGGATTTGTCTTTAGTATTGTTTTTCTAATTGATGCAAAACTAAAAAATTAATAGCCGGGATTCTGCTGCAAAGTGGCGTCTTTGTTCAGATCAATATCATTCTGTGGTATGGGCAAATATTGAGCCTTTTGCTGGGTCAGGTTTTGAATCGGATAAGGCAATATGCCGGCTGATGCTTCCTCGGTGGGCGCAATATGGCTTTCTACTCTTTCATAAAGCAATCCCATGCGCATTAAAGTCTGGCGCCTGTTTTCCTCTCCAACGAGCTCCCTGGCTCTCTCATCTAAAATAAAATCTAATCCATTGTTTCCACTATTTTCAATATCCGATGCAGT
>SCQV01000219.1 GCA_004299085.1 Chitinophagaceae bacterium
GTGCTCTTTTGTTTGAAAATAATGCAAGATGAGGCTGGGATTAATATTCATTACGGAAGCCACTTTTGCAATGGACGCATTTTCCAGACCTTCCTTTTTGGCTACTTTATAAAAGGCTTTAATAATTTCCTTCTGACGAGTTGTTTTCAGGCTTTTTCTTCCCATTGATTATCAGGTTATTAGAAAATAGGGTTTATAAATCAAAATTACAGTTTAAAATGAAATGTCAGATGACTTTTTTCGGAGTGAACAAATCGCTACCGTTAGATTATGGTAAAGATAATAAATTAATTGAACATTCAATCAAAAAAATTTTTATTTTTGAAAACTCTTTCTACTTTTACGTGATAATTTTAAAACCTACAAAAGCAAATAACCGATATGAAACACAATGCTACTTATTCCGGCAGTATCCCCTATTCCAGGATACAAAAGTATTCAGGAGGTTTTTTACCAGGCTTGCTGATACTATTTTTTCTAATGATTTCCTTTATAGGAACCGGGCTTTCAGAACCTGCAAATGCGAAAGCTGCAATATTTCCTCCGGAGCAGATTGGTGGTACTGTAACTGATTCTGTTTCCGGTAAGGCTCTTGCGGGCGTTACTATCCGGGTGAAGGGAACCACCGTAGGGACTACAACAGATGCAAATGGTCATTTTAATCTTGAAGCGCCTGAAAAGACAACACTAATGGTCTCTTATTTAGGCTATCAAACTAAAGAAATATTAGTAAACGGAGTTACTTCACTGAATATTCAGCTATCAACTGCTCATTCCGCTTTAACTGAAGTGGTTGTAACTGCGCTGGGGATAAAAAAAGAAAAAAAGGCGCTGGCGTATGCCACTCAGGAAGTAAGCGGCGCCTCTATGGAAAAAGCAAAATCTCCTACTGCTTTAGGCTCTTTGACCGGCATGGTGGCAGGACTGGACATTAGCAACACCACAGACCTCTTTCGCAACCCGGGCATCTCTTTAAGAGGAAAAACCCCGCTGATCGTCATTGACGGAATACCGGAGCCTGGCGCCGACCCGTGGAAAATTAATGCGGATGATATTGAATCGGTAACGGTATTAAAAGGAACTGCCGCAGCAGCCTTATATGGCGCTATGGGTATTAACGGTGCTATTATGTACACCACCAAAAAGGGCAAGAAAGGTAAATTAAGTGTGGAGATCAATTCATCTACCATGTTCCAGACGGGGTACACGGTTATTCCCAAAGTGCAGACACAATATGGTGACGGCGACAATGGTGTTTATGCGTATGTGGACGGTTCAGGAAGCGGCACGGAAGGAGGTGGTTGGGTATGGGGCCCAAAGCTGGATCAAAAAGATCCCTCTGCGTCCAGCGGCTATTGGGAAACCACACAATATAACAGCCCGCGTGATCCCAATACAGGAAAATTAATCCCGCTTCCCTGGATATCCAGAGGGAAAAATAATATCAAAAACTTTTTCCAGACAGGATTATTATCTACCAACAGCATATCAGCATCTGCGGGCAATGACAAAGGTTCTTTTCGCCTTTCTGCTTCTAATATTTATCAACGGGGGCTTGTCCCCAATACGTCGCTGACCAATTCTTCCTTTACCGTAGGAGGAGATTATGCGCTTACTTCCCGGCTGCATGTAGATACCAAGCTTACTTATAACAAAGAATATTCTGATAATTATCCCACTGTGGGATACGGTCCGCCCAATATTTTATATAACCTGATCTTATGGATTGGTCCCGATATAGATATCAGGGATCTTAAAAATTACTGGGTAAAGGGTAAGGAAGGCCTTCAGCAACGAAATTATAACTTATCGTGGTACAATAATCCGTACTTTGTCGCCTACCAGCTTCTGAACGGCTATACAAAAGATAATTCCTTCGGAGAAGCAACCTTTAGCTATGATATCGCTAAAGATTTTTCTCTCAAATTCCGTAACGGCTTTAATGAATATGCAGAAGATGAAACTTATAAAGAACCATACAGCTATATAGCTTACAGTTATATTTCCAAGGGTAATTACAGTGTCAGCAAGAACAATTACTTTGATATCACTTCTGATCTCCTGTTAAATTACAAACATACCTTCAGCAAAGACTTTAATATCAGTGTAACGGCCGGCGGCTCTAATTTTTATGCGAACTACCAATCGGATTATGCAGGCACGGACGGACTTACTATTCCGGGATTTTACAACCTGGCTAATTCAACGAATCCACCCAAAGTATCTAACACTATACAACAACGCAGGATATTCAGCCTCTATGGCATGCTGGATGTGGAAGCATTGCATTTTCTATACTTTTCATTTACTGGACGGCGGGATCAGATATCTACCTTACCTGTGAATCATAACGCTTATTTCTATCCCTCAGCCGGTATTTCTGCCGTACTTTCCGATGCCATCAGGCTGCCTGAAAGCATTTCATTTTTAAAAGTGAGGGCTTCCTGGGCTGAAGTGAACAGTGGAGTTATAGACAAAAATAACCCCTATGCGCAATTGCTGGTATATGGTATTGGAAACAAATGGAACAATACACCATCGCTGTATTGGCCCAATACTGCCATATCACCTGATCTGAAACCGGCCACCACTTTATCCGGTGAATATGGGTTGGTACTTGGGTTATTCGGTAACAAGATCAATGTGGATGCAACTTTTTTTAGAAATAAAGATTACAATAATTTAACTACTATTCCCCAATCGCAGGCAAGTGGTTACTCTTCAGTCTTAACCAATGCCCTGGCTTATATCAGAAAAGGATGGGAATTTGTATTAAGCGGTACACCTGTTGAGAATGACAATTTCAAATGGCAAACAGGTATTAATTTCAGCAATGTGCATACATGGCTTAAGGAAGCTGCTCCAGGCCAGGATGGTTATTATGGTACTTATATTAAAGAAGGCCAAAGAACCGATGGAATTTATATCACTCAATCCGAAACACCCAAAGGGATTCCCATTTATAATCCGAACGGGTATGAAGCGTATGATTCTTATGCGCATTTCTTTGGATATAGCAATCCTGATTGGATCTACGGATGGCAAAATTCATTGACATATAAAAATTTTTCGCTCAGCTTTTCATTTGACGGGCGCCTTGGCGGTTTGATCTATTCCACTACCAATCAGAAAATGTGGTGGGGCGGTACATCGCCCGGCACTGTAAATAAATACAGGGATGATGCCAATGAAGATAAGAGCACTTATGTTGCGCCAGGCGTGGTCATAACTTCAGGAAGCGTCACTTATGATGCTCATGGGAATATTATCAAGGATACGCGGACATATACTCCTAATACTACCCCCGTCAATTATATCAGCTTTATGCAAACCACGAGCGGTGATATGCTCAACCACTATTTTTATTACAGTGGCACCTACATAAGGTTGAGGGAACTGGCGCTGACTTATACCGTGCCTTCTCACTGGATCCAAGGGGTATTCAGTGCAGCTTCCGTTTCATTGATTGGAAACGACCTATTTATGCTGGCCAAAATTCCTAATGTAGATCCGGATGCAGAGAGTGACGATTTGCAAACTCCTGCTATCAGAAGCCTGGGTGTTAATATTAATCTCAAATTTTAAATCTGAACAAGATGAAATATATCAACATATTATTAGCCGCCTGCTTGGTGATAACAATGGCATCCTGCAAGAAAATGTCTTATTTTCAGATCAATCCAAACGAGCCTACGGTGGCAGATCCTTCCCTGGAACTGAGTAACATAGAGCAAAATTTGTTTTCTGTTATTTCGGTGGATGCAGGCCTGGCATGCCGGCAGTTGGTTTATACGCAATCTGCCAGCAATAGCCAATATTATGGATGGCAAAGAAGCGGCATGAACTATAGTAGTATCAGCCAGGTAGTGAAAATGCAACAGGAAGCTGCCAGGGTCAATAAGCCAAATTATATTTACCTGGGAAAATTCTTTACTGATTATTATATCATTCAGATGACCCAGACATTTGGCGATATTCCTTATTCTCAGATGATGCAGTCTATGAATAATAATTTTGATACCTCAGCGACACACCCGGTATATGATAAGCAGCATGATGTTTATCTGGCTGTTTTAAATGATCTGAAAATTGCCAGTGATTCTCTTTCCACTACGGGAGGATCCATTGTAGGAGATATTATCTATAACGGTAACATCATGCAATGGAAGAAACTAATTAATTCGTTTACATTGCGTGTCCTGATGAGCCTTTCTAAAAAAGAGAGCGATGCCAGTCTTAATATTGTGCAGCGATTTAATGACATGGTATCCAGCCCGGACAAGTATCCCCTGCTTTCGTCGAATAGCGATAATGGAGAATTGCGATATGATGATATCACCGGTAACCGTTACCCATATTATAACAATAACTCTATGAAAACGGATTATTACCTTGATAGCACCTTTGTACAAATGCTCCAAAACCTGAAGGACCCGCGGCTGTTTACTTATGGGCAGCCTACTCCCAATGCTGTTGCAGCAGGGCTTCCGGCTACCGATTTCGATGCTTATGGCGGATTGTGGGGCAGCGGAGACCTGGGATATAATATTTCAAAAAGAGGTGCGGGTAAAGTTTCTGCCATCAATCCACGCTATGCTTATGATCCGGTGAATGAGCCGGGTGTTTTGATGAGCTATGCTGAAGTACAATTTATACTGGCAGAAGCAGTAGTGAGAGGATGGATCACCGGCAATGCAGAAACTTATTATGAAAACGGAATCCAGGCATCAATGGAGTTCTCGGATTATAACAACACTTATTCAAACGCTGACATACAAAACTATTTAAGTCAGCCTGCTATTGCACTGCAGTCTGCCACCGCCATACAACGAATTATTACTCAAAAATACATCAGTATGTTTATGAACGGCGGATGGCAGCCTTTTTATGAGCATCGCAGAACCGGTTACCCTGAATTTGAAGTGGCAGGAACAGGTATCATCAACAAAGTGAAAGGAGCCAATGCCGTTCCTTTACGATGGATGTACCCTCTTGATGAATATACTAATAACGCGGTGAATGTTCAGAACGCCGTTAGTCGTCAATACCCTGATGGAGATGATATTAATGGAGTAATGTGGCTTATTCAATAATTTTGCATTACAATGAAATCCAATATTTATCCTATAGTGATGATAGTGGTGACATTATCGTCACTTTCTGTAATATCTTTTGCGCAGCAAAACCCGCCATCAGTTGCAAAGCAATTGAATAAAGAAAGAATGATGTTGTTCAACGGCTGGTCATTAACGCCTGTAGGGAAAGAATTACCGTTGAAAGATATGCCATTGACCATTGCCATTTCGCCTTCCGAAAAATATGTGGCGGTCACTAATAATGGTTATGGAAAGCAAACTATTACCTTAATTGATGCCATACACAAAAAAGTGCTGGATAATCGCACTATACCATCCGCATTAATCGGAATAAAATTCAGCAGTGATAGTAAGCAGCTTTATGTTTCCGGCGGATATAGTGATAAGATACTCATTTATAATATTATCCAAAATAAGCTGGTTAAAAAGGATTCCATTGTCCTTGGCAAACCCTGGCCGGAAAACAAGATTGGCATTGCAGGTATAGAGGTTGATAATGTACATGGAAGGCTTTATGCAGTTACGAAAGAAGATAATTCACTTTATGTCTGTAGCCTGAGAACAAAAAAAGTACTGAAGAGAATACCGTTAGGCGCAGAAGGCTATACCTGCCTCTTATCGCCGGATAAACGAATGCTTTATATATCGGTTTGGGGCGGTAGAAAGGTGGCTATTTATAATACTCAGCAAGGGAAGATTATCGGAGACATTCAAACAGAAAGTCATCCAAATGATATGGCCATTACCAGCAATGGAAGATTTCTGTTTGTCGCAAATGCTAATGTGAACACTGTTTCTGTAATTGATATCAGAAAAAGAAAAGTACTGGAAAATCTTGTTGCCAGTCTTTATCCTGATGCACCCGTTGGCTCCACGCCTAATGGGGTGGCGCTTTCACGGGATAACAAAACATTGTTTATCGCTAATGCAGATAATAATGATCTGGCAGTATTTGATGTATCTCATCCGGGACACAGTCATTCACGTGGCTTTATTCCTACAGGATGGTATCCTACCTGCGTAAGGGTAATGAATAATAGCTTATATGTAACCAACGGCAAAGGACTTTCTTCTTTTGCGAATCCCAATGGGCCTAACCCGCTGGGTAATACGGTGGAACATCAAAAAGGTGAAAAAACTACCGGCCCGGAATTATATACCGGCAGTATGTTTAAAGGCAAGCTTGCCATTATTCCCATACCGGATCAGAAAATATTGAATGTTTATTCCCGTGCAGTCTATGAAAACACACCTTATAGCAAACAAAAAGAAGAGATGGCGCCCGGCGAAGCAGGCAATCCGATTCCACAAAAGCAAGGTGAATCCTCTCCCATAAAACATGTATTTTATATCTTAAAAGAAAACCGGACTTATGATCAAGTTTTAGGAGACGTAAAAGAAGGTAATGGCGATTCATCTATATGCATATTCGGAGAAAAAGTGACTCCCAACGAGCACGCTATATCAACGCAATTTGTGCTGCTGGATAATTTTTATGTAAATGCGGAGGTAAGCGCTGACGGGCATAACTGGTCGGATGGCGCTTATGCTACGGATTATGTTCAAAAAATGTGGCCTTCCAATTATAGCGGAAGAGGCGGTAATTATGATTTCGCGGGTAACAGGAAAATTGCTAACCCCGATAAAGGATTTATATGGAACTATTGTTTTCATGCCGGTGTTAGTTTCCGGAATTACGGTGAGTTCGGAGATGAAGGGTATATACCTAAAACACTTCCTGATCTGGCAGAACATACCTGCCATACTTATCCCGGATGGAACCTGCGTATTCAGGATGCTTATCGGGAAAAAATGTGGAGAAAGGATTTCGATTCTCTTTTAGCCATTAATGAAATCCCTCAATTAAGCTTCATTTATTTACCTAATGATCATACGAGCGGGCTTGCAAAAGGAGCCTATACTCCCATTGCACAGGTAGCGGATAATGACCTGGCTTGGGGCAAGATAATAGACCACATTTCACATAGCAAAATATGGGAATCAACGGCCATTTTTGTGTTGGAAGATGATGCACAGGATGGCCCTGACCATGTGGATGCTCATCGCTCAACGGCCTATGTAGTCAGTCCGTATATAAAAAGAAAAGCGGTTGATCACACCATGTATAGTACTGCCGGTATGCTTAGGACAGTAGAACTGATCCTTGGACTACCTCCCATGAGTCAATATGATGCGGCCGCCACCCCAATGTGGAATTGTTTTAGTTCGACTCCTGACCTCACGCCCTACGATTTTGTACCTGCGCAGGTTGATATCAATGCGAGGAATGATGAAAACAATGCCGCTGCTAAGCTTTCGGCTACCTTTGATCTCTCTAAGCCTGACGATGTTCCTGATCAGGAATTGAACGAAGTGATATGGCAATCCGTAAAAGGTGAAACTGCCGTAATGCCTGCTCCTCACCGGAGCGCATTTGTAAAAGCAATCAGTAAAAAAGAGGATGACTGAATGATGGTCTAAACCAATATCACGATGATAGTAACGTTAACGGGACAACATGGTTGATTCCGTAAAATCTAATTTTAATCATTAATATTTTTACGACATGAAATTAAAAATTTATTTGACGGCAGTGCTTATCATGTTATCTGTTCAAAGTTTCGCTCAACAGAAACCTCCCAAATCCAAAAACCTCGTCCTCATTCTTATTGACGGCTATCGCTGGCAGGAATTATTTCACGGGGTAGAATATGATCTGCTGACTAATCGGGAATATAATACCATGGATTCCCTGAAAAGAATGAAAGAATTCTGGTCGGATAACGTCAATGAAAGAAGGGCAAAGCTGATGCCTTTTACCTGGAATTATATCGCTAAGCATGGTCAGATATATGGAGATCGTGATTTGGGAAATGAGGTGAACGTCAAGAATCCTTATTGGATATCTTACCCGGGGCGGGCGGAAGTATTAAGCGGTTTTGTGGATTTAAAAGTGAACTCTAACAGTTATGGTATAAATACTAATCCGAACGTGCTGGAATTTCTCAATCATCAAAAAGGTTATGAGGGCAAAGCCGTGACCTTCGCCTGCTGGAGTGCAACCGGAAGATGTCTGAATAAGCCCAACAGTAAAATGCTGATCAATGTCCCGTGGAAAAATCAAGAAGATAATTCCATCACCTGGGAAAATATTGAAGGTAATCACTTGACCAATGAGGAAAGATTAGCCAACGAAATACAGCATTATGCTCCTAAGATATTCGGAGATGACGAACGATTGGACTTTGAAGTGTATGCCTTAGCTAAATCTTACATTCAGGCAAAACATCCCAAAGTCATTTATATTGATTTCGGCGATACGGATGAATATGCCCACGAAGACAAATATGATCATTATTTATTGGATGCTCATAATTTAGATGCCATGATTGAAAAGCTATGGGAAATGATGTAAAAAGATCCTTATTATAAAGATAATACTGTTTTCTATGTGGTTCCTGACCATGGCAGAGGGATTGGCGACGAATGGACCAGCCATGGGTCCAGTATTCCTCATTCCAATGAAACCTGGTTGATGGTTTGGGGGGCCGGTATTCAACGTCTGGGTGTTGTGAAAACTCACGAACAAATTTATCAGGAACAATATGCTGCCACTGTTGCTAAGATTTTGGGATTTAATTATATGGCCAGGGGACATGATGTAGGTCATGCCATACAAAGTGTTATAAAATGATGTATAGAACAGCAAGCCTTTAAAGGATTGGAGGTTTTAAACAGGGAATAATTTCTACCATAAAGATGAACCTTGATTTTTAATGATTATGCACTATTGCACCAAGGAATTTATTGGGAGTGGCAAAGCAAGGTTCGGATTTTGAATTGATGTTTCTTTATGAAACGAAATCAGGGAAGTGCTGGCTCTCGCCTCAGGTGAGACGCACCGTGCGTTGGTTGTGCTGGAGGAAGCTTTCCTTCCTGCCTGCAAAGGCAGGGATTTTTCTTGATCTTTTTTGTTTCGGCTTAGTCGAGATGGTTACTTTTCCATCTCCGAAGGTTCACAGAATTTCTTTGTCCGTAAGGACTCCTTTGGAGAAGAGTCCTTTGGACAAGGGTACACTAATTAAAAATAGCTGTGAATATCAAAAAAATGGGACTTTTCTTAGGAGGAGCACAAGGTGGAATGACTGGTCTTACAAGCCTTTGTGAACCTTTGGAGGAGACTCATTCGGAGCGGCAAAAGAGATGAAAATTACGTTGACTATTCCTGATGAATTTCTCTTTTTGATTGAGGCAGGACCCCGGGGATTGTCCCCATTTTAAAATTCTTTTTCAATTTTCTTTGCAATATAAAAAAACACCTTTACCTTTGCACTCCCAAAAACTACGGGTTTTTCCCTGAAAGAGAATATGTCAC
>SCQV01000220.1 GCA_004299085.1 Chitinophagaceae bacterium
TCAAAGTCGGATGTTACTCCTTTATAAAAGGTACCATCTTTTTCACTTTGCAATATGTAAACATAAAAAGGCATATAACAAAAAAGGTTGTCTTTTTATGACAACCTCTTCGCGGACCGGACGAGACTCGAACTCGCGACCTCCGCCGTGACAGGGCGGCATTCTAACCAACTGAACTACCGATCCAAACTTTTATTTCAAATAACAATGTATAAACTTTTCATCCATCCTTCTTCTTATCACTGCATGAGACTCGAACTCCCTCGCCTTAGGCGAGGCGTGACAGGGCGGCATGCTAACCTTGCCTACCGGCAGGCAGGCAACTGAACTACCGATCCAAAACTTTTATTTCAAATAACGCTGTATTCCTAAAATAAAGGGTGCAAAGATACTTAGTTTTGTGTCATTTTTACAAAACTTTTAAAAAAATATTTTAGACGTATCTTTACCGCGTCAAATAAGCAATTTTTATTATGACCTTACAATTCTTGGACTTTGAAAAGCCAATCGAGGAACTTTATCAGCAGTTGGATCAGGTGAAACAGGTTGGCGAAAAATCATCGGTGGATGTGTCCTCTACCATCAGTGAATTACAGCAAAAGATACAGGATACCAGAAAAACTATTTTCAACAATCTCACAAGCTGGCAACGAGTTCAGCTCAGCCGTCATCCCAACCGGCCTTACACCATGGCCTACATTGAACGCATTTGTAATAAGTTCATAGAATTTCATGGCGACAGGAATGTGAAAGATGATAAAGCTATGATAGGTGGAATGGGAGAAATAGACGGCCAACCCATTATGTTTGTAGGGCAACAAAAAGGGGTGAATACCAAAATGCGCCAGCTCAGAAATTTCGGAATGCCCAATCCGGAAGGATACCGGAAAGCATTACGACTCATGAAGCTGGCCGAAAAATTCAATATTCCAATTGTTACCTTTATAGACACTCCCGGAGCCTATCCGGGACTGGAAGCAGAAGAACGCGGACAGGCGGAAGCCATTGCTAGGAATCTTTTTGAGATGGTCAAACTTAAAGTGCCGGTTATTTGCATTATCATTGGCGAAGGAGCATCCGGAGGCGCTTTAGGAATTGGCATTGGCGACAAAGTCTTTATGTTAGAAAATTCATGGTATTCTGTTATTTCTCCTGAAAATTGCTCCACTATTTTATGGCGGACCTGGGATTATAAAGAACAGGCTGCCGAGCAACTGAAGCTCACCTCCGATTATATGAGCAAATTTGGATTAGTGGATGGTGTTATACCCGAACCTTTAGGTGGTGCTCACGTGGATTATGAAACTATTTCTCATTCTATCAAAAAGGTGATCCTGGATTCTCTGAAAGAATTAGAACCTTTATCTGCCGACGAACGTATTAATAACCGGATTGAGAAATTTGCAACGATGGGATTTTTCAATGATGGAAATGAAAAAAGTTAAACAGCAATCGTTAAAAATAGTATATGAAGCTTTCTGAAATCAGAGGGACCGGTGTAGCTATCGTTACACCATTTACGCATAATGGTCATATAGATTATCATGCGTTGGAAAAAATCATTCATCATGTAATAGATGGAGGTGTCGGCAACATTGTGAGTCTGGGTACCACCGGCGAAACCCCTACCCTTTCACACGAAGAAAAAAAAGATATTATTAAATTTACCGTAGAGAAAGTAAATGGTCGTGTACCTGTGATAGTGGGAATCGGAGGTAATAATACACAGGAAATCATGCATTGCATGGAGACCTATCCTTTGGATAAAGTATTAGCTATCTTAAGCGTTTCACCTTATTACAGCAAACCCTCTGCAGAAGGGTTATATCAACATTATAAAGCAATATCGGCCGCATCTCCCAAGCCTATTATTTTATATAATGTCCCTTCGCGTACCGGTCGCAACATTCCTGCCGAAATTACACTTCGTCTTGCCAAAGATTGTGAAAATATCGTAGCTGTTAAAGAAGCTTCCGGCGACATGATTCAGTGTATGCATATCATTAAAAACAAACCAGAAGATTTTACAGTTGTCTCCGGAGACGATATGCTGGCGATGCCGCAGGTAGCGTGTGGTATGGAAGGGGTCATTTCTGTTGCCGCTAACTATATGCCACAGGACATGTCTAAAATGATTCATGCGGCATTAGAAAACCGTTTCGATAT
>SCQV01000221.1 GCA_004299085.1 Chitinophagaceae bacterium
AGTGAGGTGATAATATTACCTTGATTATCAGGGTGAAATGGCACGAACTCACCTTCGTTTACTTCTCACTTCCTCTCCGCAAAATCCTTACCCTGTAATTGCAAAGTTGTCGTCGTTGTAGCAGGAGTCTTTTGTGGAACGTTCATTTCCGTTTTTTGCTCCTGTGTATTAGCCGTTTCTGGAACGGTATGATAAATGCTCGCTAAAGTAGGAGCAATGACCAATGATACAATGGCAGTCAGCTTGATTAAGATGTTCATGGAAGGTCCGGAAGTATCTTTGAAAGGATCGCCCACGGTGTCGCCGGTTACAGAAGCTTTATGGTGTTCAGAACCTTTATAATGGGTTTCGCCATTAATCGTTACGCCTTTCTCGAAAGATTTTTTAGCATTATCCCAGGCGCCGCCGGCATTTGACTGAAACATTCCCATCAATACGCCCGTTACCGTAATACCTGCCAGGGCGCCACCCAATACTTCCGGGCCGAAAATAAACCCTATGGCCACCGGAAAAAGAATGGCAATAGCGCCCGGCGCCATCATGGAACGGATAGAAGCATTCGTGGAAATAGCCACGCATTTTTCATATTCAGGTTTCCCTTTTCCTTCGAGGATACCCGGTATTTCCCGGAACTGGCGGCGAACTTCTTCTACCATGCTCATGGCAGCTCTGCCAACGGCAGAGATGGCCAGAGAAGAAAATAAGAATGGAATGACTGCGCCGACAAATAATCCTGCTAATACCTTAGCCTGATAAATGTCAATATGTTGAGTAGTGGGGTCCGGCATGGCCACACCTACAAAGGCGGCAAATAATGCCAGGGATGTCAACGCTGCAGAAGCAATGGCAAAGCCTTTTCCGGTAGCTGCTGTTGTATTTCCCACCGCATCTAAAATATCTGTTCTGCCCCGGACTTCTTTCGGCAATTCGCTCATTTCGGCGATACCGCCCGCATTATCAGCAATAGGGCCGAATGCATCAATAGACAATTGCATAGCAGTAGTCGCCATCATCCCTGATGCTGCAATAGCGACTCCATACAGTCCTGCGAATGCAAAGGAACCATAAATGCCGGCAGCTAACACAATCATAGGTAAGAGCGTAGATTCCATTCCTATTGCCAGGCCTCCGATAATGTTCGTTGCATGACCCGTCGAAGATTGCCTCACAATAGACAACACCGGACGTTTACCCATAGCAGTATAATATTCCGTTATGACGCTCATTAAGGTCCCTACGATCAATCCCACGATAACAGCACCGAAAACTCCGGTTGAGGTAAAATCATGCCCCCGCAAAATCATGTCGGTTGGAAGCATATTTACGATAATAAAATAAGAGGCTATGGCGGTTAAGATGACTGCAAGCCAGTTCGCGCGGTTCAGTGCTTTCTGCACATTTCCGTTTTCTTTAATTTTTACAAAGTAGGTGCTCAGAATGGATAAGAGCGTACCTACTCCTGCAATGACCATGGGAAGTATTACTGGTGATAATCCCCCAAAATTATCTTTGGCAACAATTTCCCTGCCTAATACTACCGTTCCAATAATAGTGGAGACAAAAGAACCGAACAAATCAGCACCCATGCCTGCCACATCACCTACGTTATCGCCAACATTATCAGCGATAGTTGCAGGATTACGGGGGTCATCTTCCGGGATACCTGCTTCTACTTTTCCTACCAGGTCGGCGCCTACATCAGCAGCTTTCGTATAAATACCACCGCCAACGCGGGCGAATAATGCAATACTTTCTGCACCAAGAGAAAACCCTGTCAGCGCTTCCAATGCTTTTTCCAGACTTTCATGAGACTGCATGATGCCTGATGAACTATAAACACCAAACAGATGCAGGAATATGATTAACAATGCTCCAAGTCCCAGGACGGCTAAACCTGTTACGCCAATTCCCATCACTGAGCCACCTTTGAAGGAAACTTTTAAGGCGCTGGCTAAACTACTTTTTGCAGATTCTGCTGTTCTTACGTTGGCTTTGGTAGCAATACGCATACCGTTAAAACCGGCGAAAGCTGACAATACTCCACCTAATATAAACGCAATGGAAATAATCCAGCTAGATTTGGGATTAACATAACCCATATACCCTAAAAGGATGGCTACGATGATGATGAAATAAGAAAGTATCTTGTATTCTGATTTCAGAAAAGCCATGGCACCGTTGGCTATATGACTTGCAATTTCTTTCATTTTATCAGATCCGGCGCTTTGGCGGGAAACCCAGGCGCTCTTTATACCCATGAAGATAAGGGCAATAATTCCCATCAGTGGAATGACGTACAGAAAACTGCTCATAGAAAAAATCTTTATTTTCCAATTTTAAGGAGCGCAAAAATAGGATATAAACTCCAGATTTTAGAGAGTTTTAAAGGCTTCGCCCAAATAATCGCTAATATCTGATGCAATCAGGCTTTCCTGTGATAAATCTTCTGCTGCCAGGTCGCCTGCCAATCCGTGCAGATAAACTCCAAAGATGGCGGTTTCTGCAGGGCTGTAGCCCTGTGCCAGCAAGGCGGTGAGAATACCGGTCAGTGTATCTCCGCTGCCGGCAGTTGCCATACCCGCATTTCCGGTAGCGTTAAAATAACAAGGACCTTCCGGCGTGCTGATGCAGGTATAATGCCCTTTCAAAATAATATAGACGTGATATTCTTTGCTTTTTTGTATTTGTAAATGCAATCTTTCAAACTCATTCTCCGTTTTCCCGAATAATCTTTCAAACTCTTTCGGATGCGGTGTCAGCAGAGCATTGGCGGGAATCTTTTTTAATAATCTTTTTTCTCCGATAATATTTAATGCGTCTGCATCCAGCACCACCGGCTTTTGAATAGTGGATAATGTTTTTTCCAATACTTTTACAGTATCCGCATCTTTTCCAATCCCGGGGCCAATACCAATAGATGCATATTGTTCCAATCTTTCAGGCATTGCTATCCAACGTGTTTCGTCAGCATCCACTTCACACATAGATTCGGGGATAGCCGTCTGTAGTATGTCATAACCACATTTCGGAATATGGCAGGTTAACAGACCTACGCCACTTTTAAGACAGGCTTTTGCAGACAATACTGCTGCACCTATTTTACCATAGCTGCCGGCTATCAATAAGGCATGGCCAAAATTGCCTTTATGGGAAAAAATATTTCTGGGCTTGTAAATGGACTGTATATATTCTTTATCCGTGAGGACAACAGAAGCATCGGTATTTTTAATATAATCTTCATGAATGCCTATCGGCAAAATATGTACCTGCCCGCAGAAAGATGCATTTTCAGGGATGAGGAAGGCTAATTTATAAAACTGAAAGCTAAGAGTATGCGTGGCTTTTACGACTTTTCCTTCGAGTGAAGATTCATCGGCCATTAATCCCGAAGGCAAATCAATGGAGATGACCGTATTTTTTTGTGCATTCACCCATGCAACGGTTTTAGCTGCCAGTCCGCTTAATGGACGGTTAAGTCCTGTGCCGAAAAGTGCGTCTATGATTACAGCGTCCGGTGGAATGGTGGGAAAATCTTTTTCGGAATGAATAGCGGCTAAATGAGAATCATACGCATGTTCCAAACGATGCTTGTTCGTTTTGCAGTCCGTCGAGAAATGGTCACTGGAAAAAACAATAAAAGTATGCTTTTGATAACCCGCTTCACCCAGTAATCTCGCCATGCCTAATCCGTCTCCGCCGTTATTCCCTGTTCCGCAGAATATATAAAAAGAAGCCTCATCCTGAAACCGGCCTTTTATCCAGGCAACGCAGGCATCGGCTGCTCTTTCCATCAGGTTTATGCTGCTGACAGGCTCATGACCAATCGTATAGGCATCTCCTTCACGGATTTGTTGTGATGTGAAAATTTTCATTTGGAACACTTACTAAAAAAAGTACCTCCTCAAAAGTAGGAATAAATCAGCTCAATATTTCTTTTTGGGACTACGGGGAAGTATGGAAGACGGAAAGGACTCTGATAATCTTTTCTCTTTTGTCAATCTTAAAAATAATAAGAAATGGGAAACGTTTAACCCTCACCTCCCGGTAGCCTTTATATCTGGTTATATAAAGTTCAGGATGAACTTCAATGTCGTGAATTCTATTCATGATAGTTTCAACAAATAAATCTCCTAATCCTTTTTGCTGTTCATCATACTAATCCCATGAAGTGAGGATTTCATCTTGAGCACGGGTAGAAATTACAATGGAATAGAAAGGATTATTTATCATATTTTTTTCGGCGGGCATTGCTAATGACTTCTTTTGTCTGAGAGATAGAATATCCTTTATCGTTTCCCCTTTCTAAAGCCTTATAACGGATATCTAACTCTTTTACAAACTGCTCATCTCGCCACCATAAGATAGATTCCTCTATTTCATCCTCTAACAGATCGTACGAAGCATGAATCTTTTTTTCGTCTGCAACACGAATATAATCAGATAATTTATCACGAATTGTTGAAGGTGCCATTGACGTTTATTTTTGAGTCCAGAATTTTATTTGGACTTGCAATTTACTCATTATTTCTCAGAAAGTAAACCGGATACCCAGCCCTCCCCAGATGCCAAAACCTCCATCAGGGACACTGACTTCCGGTTGTATATCCAGACTTAGGTCAATCGGTGCACGATTAAATTTATAGTCCAGACCCAACACGCCATCTACGCCAAAGAATGCACCGCCGGTACCACTGTGATGATCTCTGTAGCTTGTATTCCAGAATCCTATATGCGCACCGGGACCTACATACCATAACAAGCCGGGAGCACCTTCAATAGGCCCGTGAAATTCATATAATCCTGTAATGGTAAACCAATCCGGCCCGAATCCGAGCTGCCCTTCTAAAGCCTTGGTAGGCTGCATAAAATACTTAATATCCAGCGCACCACCGCCCCAATAACCCAGTTTCACACCAACTCCGGTGGTATAGGAAGTGCCCAATGCCTGCGCATTGGATTTAGATGGCACAGCAAGAATGCTGATAGCGGCAATCAGAGGGATGAAGAATAATTTTTTCATAACATAGATTTTTACTTTTAAATAAATGATTTTTCCACTTTTTTATTGTGATACACAATAAAGTTGCAAAAATACTGCCAAAAGGCAACCTTTTAAAAAAAGAAAAATTTGGAGAAATAATTTTTTTCGTTACATTTATGCCTTAAAGTTATTCTCTTATATTACTCATCTAAATCATCATTTGTATGAAAAAGGTACTCCTTACTTTATGTCTTGGTGCTATGGTGATAGCAGCCAAAGCTGACCCTGGTCAAAATGCTTACACTGTGAATGACCAGCAAGTTGAGTCTGTATTTCAGCACAGTGTTAATGCCTCTATTACTAATCTCGTTCAAAATACAGGTTTATCACTTATGCCTGGTTTGGCCACTAATGCATCAAATGGTGCGCTTGTTTCCGATGCCGGAGGCAAAAGTTTTGTCGCAGCGCTTTTATTAGATTTATTCCTTGGCGGGCTTGGTATCCATCGTCTTTATCTGGGAACCAAAACAATGACATGGGTTGGATATATCCTGACATGCGGGGGTATTTTTGGTATAGTTCCCCTTGTGGATCTTGTGGTGTTAATAGTGCATAACGAGGACATTAGTCCTTATGTAAATAATCCGAAATTCTTTATGTGGGCAGGGGGTAATATGTAGCCGGCGATTTTTTATGAACAATTGAGAAATAATTCAAATGTTCATTGTTCAATTCAATTAGGGGAACAATTTAAATATTTATTTAAGGTGTTCCCTTATTTATTACAGCTAAAAGCTGATTCCTAATCATAGTGTTAAATTGTATTGTTTTTTTCTCATTATATTTTTCAGCCAGCCATTTCGCCCTGCGAGTTCCTCCATGATAAAAAGCAGCATATCCCCCCACTCCAATAAGCACCCCGGTGATATAACGTTCCATTAAAATGCTGTAAGCTCCGAATGCAGCGAAGCTGGCCTGAAGAGCAATGCTTAGTAATCCTTCCGGAACATTGCCGGCATAGAATAAACCTGCGCCGGTAAAAGGAAGATAAGCGGATAGCTTTTCCGCCTTTTCCGGATCTTTAAGCCGGGGAATCTTCAGATAAGGATTGGACGGCACAGCAGAATGATTGAAAGCCGTCATAAAATTCCTGTAAATAGTGTCAGCTTCTTTCCATTGTTGCATTTCATTTAAGCATAGAATTTTCATAAAGAGAACATCTTTATTGTGCGAAGAATCCGGATAATAATAGCAGAGGCTTGCTAATTTTGAAAATGATGAATTTTCTTCATGCGCGAGATAAGAATTCAGCAATGACTGAAATAATATCTGATATTTTAATTTGGGGTCAGGAATATTCTCCATATTTACTGCATCCAGAAGAGAGGCTGCCTCATCGTATCTTTTGAGCATTTTCATACAGTCTGCACCTTTCAGGGTAGCTTCGGCTTTTATGGTGGGAGAGGCATTCTCGAACGCTATCCTTTCGTACTCCACCGTTGCCAGTGTAAAATTACCGGCATGGCGGATACTGTCTGCATAATTAAAAACATTTCCCTGTGCCTTAATTAAAAATGGTACGCAAAGGAATTTGCAGATCAAACAAAATCTTCTGATTAATACTTTTTTCATGATCTTCCCTGTTTATCTTTACAGCAAATACACTTCCCCATATATTGCCCACGTAGAATACGGTTAACAATGCTCCGAATCCATAAAATTCGGCACTATGAGGTCCCCTTTTATGATATGATTCATTGGTCAGTAAAGCTAAAGCGACTATTGGTAACATACTTGCAATGCCCTGGTATGTTTTCCCGGCATATATTTTTCCCGTTCCGGGAATTATTGCGGACATCAATCCGGCAACAACAGGTGACCGTTTTTTTATTCCCTGCAATTGTTTTTTGTAATTTAAAAATCTTTTTTCCTGTGCGGATAATGCATAAAAATTGTAAGAGAAATTGCTGCTTAAAGTATCAAAAACAGGATAATTCTTTTTCAATAAGGCTATTCCTGCCTGCTCAAAATATTTTGTTTCCTCGTTTATCGGATTCATTCCGGCAAGGTTGTTAAGGATTTTCGCAGCCTCATCGTAATACTGCAGATAAATAAAGTTGTATGCCCCGAAAAATCTCGATTTAGCATATAAGGTAAATGGAGTGTCAACCTTTAACAAATAAAAAGAGGATGAATCCAGCGATTTGATATTATAAAAGCTCCAGCCTTTTAGATAATTCAATGAGTCTTGCTGACTGGGGTTAAGAGTAGAAACAGGTATTTCATTCAAGGCTATAATGGCATTTTGATATTGGCCTTTGTCCTGAAGATATTGGACAAAACTCATATCTTCCTGAAATGACCGCATCAACTGTTGTGCATGAAGATCCGCAAAGATGAAGAGGGCAAAAATGCACAACAGGATCTTTTTTATGGATGCCATGTGTATCTGCTTGGAGGATCTATGATATGATGTGTTTGGGGGTCAAAATCTATGGTAGGTACTTCCAACAGGCTTATTCTGTTACAACGCATCAGCCGGTCAGCGGCTATAGCCGTTCCCTTTATGATTCCGAAGTCCTCTATGCTTTGTTTAGCAAAATTAGAACAACTGATTTGATAGGGACACGGTGATGACAATTCGGGGGAAATAATATTTTGATAGGTCCACATGCTTCCTTTTAATAAGAGTGAAACAGGATTATATCTGGCGGCCAATCCTTTTTCCCGGCTTTTCATGATGGCTGAAGAATTACCCGGTAACTGGTAAAATGAGAAATCATTTTTATGATAGAAGTCAGTTGTTTGAATTAATGAAAGATCACTCTTGGAGAGTTGTGCGAATGCAGCCTGGCAGGTAACTGTCAACAAATATAGAATGAATAGCTTTTTCATTGCGTGACTAATTTGGCGTTAGATGGTATTTTAAATTCGAACATCGAATTATTAGCCTGGTTGTTTATTTTAAATTCAGAATATGCTGTTTTCGTAATAACTGAATCTTTTTTTTGATAGAGAATCTCTGTAAAAGTTCTGGGAAAATCAATGCCACTAAGATTAATGTAATTATAATAATATACTTTCCGGATTACATTTTTACCTGCATTTTCATAATCCATATAAATGGGATTATTTCTTTCATGCACCAGCTTCACATAACGAATGGGATCTTTGTCGCTGATATGGGAAGCTTTCCAAAGTGTTATCTTCAGAGTTTTATCAAACTTTGTTTCAATAACATGATACCCTGCCTGGCGCAATCCCATATCTTCTGTCTTTCCTGAAAGGAAATAATAAAAAGGAGTAATGTTGGAGCTAAGCAAATTATTCTGTAATTGAATGACTGTATTCTCCTGTGGATTATAAATACGCATTTCCCCTTTACTGTTTGTTACGACAATATAATTCTTAGGTGAAGAAAAATAGGAAATCATATCACCATTAGCCGAATAGTAAATATCTCCTTCCAGAGAAGCTTTGTAGCCATTTTCAGCTTGCCGTGTAAAAATATGGGCAGAAATCTTTTGAATACCAGATTGAGCGTTTGATAATCCTGGTAAAATAACGATGAGTATTATCAAATTTACTAACAGATTAGTAAACTTCTTCATATTGGCCTCTGTTTATATTTAGCGTTTATTCATAAAGGGAAATGGGAAACGAAAATAGATATTTTTATAACATAAATCTTATTTCTCGACTAAATCTTGTTTTTATACTTCCTTGAAAATAAATTCAGGAAATAATATCCTGCGACTCCGGATATAACAGACCCCACTATAATTGCAATCTTAGAAATGACCTGCAATTCCTCTTCTTTATATGCCAGCGTAGCAATAAAGATAGACATGGTAAAACCAATACCTGCAATCATGCCCGCCCCTAATATTTGTTTCCAGTGTGTATCAGAAGGAAGAGAGGCGATTTTTAATTTTACAGAAAGGAAAGAAAAAATGCATATTCCGATTGGCTTTCCTAATACCAGTCCTAAAACAATGCCGAAAGTGATGGGAGAATGAATAATATGCCCGAACGCTGAAGGGAAAACGATGGCTGTATTTGCTAAGGCAAACAAGGGCATGATAACAAAATTGACCACATGGTATAAAGCGTGTTCCAACGAAGAAATTCGTGATAAAGGAATGCAAAAAGCCAATAACACGCCTGCGATCGTTGGATGAACCCCCGAATTCAGGAAACAATACCAAACGATGATTGCGGGAATAAAGTAAAATATCATCCTTTGAACTTTTAATAAGTTAAGTATCACAGGAATGATCATGATGCCAAGACCGAAAAATAAATAACCAAAATGCATATCTGTGGCATAAAAAACGGCAATGACCACGATAGCGCCTAAATCATCAATGATAGCCAGGGCTGTTAAAAATATTTTGAGCTGAACGGGTACACGATTCCCCAATAATGAAATAATGCCAAGTGAAAAAGCAATATCCGTGGCCATGGGAATGCCCCAGCCATGATGAAAGGGTGTACTTCCGTTAAATGTGAAAAAGATAAGTGCGGGAACAATCATTCCTCCTAATGCTGCCAATACCGGTAGCATGGATTTTTGAATGGATGCTAATTCGCCGATCATCAGTTCCCGTTTTATTTCCATTCCCACCAGGAAAAAGAATACTGCCATCAGGCCATCATTGATCCAAGCCAGCAGATCATGAGGTAAATGCGGCCCTGTGGCAGAAAGGGATATATGCGCTGTCCAGAAGTGTGTATAACTTTCTCTGGCAAAATCAATATTAGACAGAGCCAGCGAAATGATCGTGCATGCGATAAGCACTATGCCGATAGCACGGCTGTCATTCAGAAAGTCTTTTAAAGGGCTGAATATACGGCGATGAATATATTTTGCAGGCATTCGGCAAAAATACGCGCAATTCTGACAAAATAATCCTCACTGGAAATTTTGCATACGTCTTTTCTACGGGTGATTTTATATTTTTGTAGTCATACTTTTCCTTTCACATCCATCGCATCTCTTAATCCGTTGCCCAAAAGATTAAATGCCAATACCATGATCATAATGGCAATGCCGGGTACGATGGCTAAAAACGGATTATGGGTGATGATAAATCCGTAATTTTCTTTTAGCATTAATCCCCAGGAAGGAGTGGGAGGCTGTACCCCTACTCCTAAAAAGCTTAATCCCGCTTCGATAATAATAGCGGCAGCAAAATTATTGGCGGCAATAACAAGTACCGGTCCTAAAATATTCGGGAGAATATGTTTTCCGATAATTCGTAAATGACTAAAGCCCATCGCATGCGCTGCTTCAATATATTGCATTTCACGCACACTCATCACCTGTCCGCGTATAATACGGGCCACGCTGACCCATAGTGTTAATCCCACCGCAATAAATATCTGCCAGAATCCTTTTCCTATGGCAATAGTCAGCGCAAATACCAACAGCAAAGAAGGAACTGACCATACTACGTTGATCAGCCACATCACGATATCATCTGTTTTTCCTCTGAAATATCCGGCAATAGATCCTAAGAATATTCCGATAACCAACGAAATAATAACCGCGACCAAACCCACGCTCAGACTGACTCTTACGCCCACAATAATCCTGCTCAGGATGTCCCTTCCAAACCGGTCTGTTCCCAGCCAGTAAGTCTTTTGAAATATCTGATGATCACGGATTTGCTTTTCCAACTGAGCCACGCCGACTTTCTTCATTTCTCCGGATTCATTTATATAAAAAAGAATACCGGCTTGTTTTTTAATAATCCTGTTGCCGGTAGGCAGTGGATACACAATATGCAGCATATCCATATATTCTGCCACCGAAGTATCTTCGTCCACATAATGGCGGTAATGCACGCTGTCGCCGGAAAATTTCCACCCGCTAATGGGGATGAAAGTATAAGCAGAAGGAGCGCCATGCAGCAATCTTTCCCATAAAGAAACCTTGGTGATAGGAACTTCTTTATGAACCGCCAGCAATTCGACACGAAAACCAGGCCTTTTACCGCTGAGTTCCAGTGTCATTTCATTGGCGTCCGGTGTATGATCCGGAGAAACATAATAGGCAAAAATACCCAACAGCACAGCCAGCACAATAACGATCAGTCCGGCCATAGCGCCTTTGTTCTTTTTCAAACGCATCCATGCCAATTGCTTAAAAGAATATGATTTGTCCGCTTTTTTAGCCATGTGAATGTTATGGGCGTAAAGATAATGATTCAATCTTTAGAAAAAGGTTGAAGACGGAAATTTATGGGAAGGCGGATTATTGATATTATGCAAAAATATATCTGGCCTTTACATGGATTTGCAGTGAAACAGAGGACACGGTAGATATCGGAGATCATCAAACCTGTCTTTACAGGCAAGTCGGCGATCATTAAATGTGCATAGTTATCTTTGCATTTGAAAAAAGATAATTCTATATTCTTAACATGTACACCGTTCATTCAACCATACACCGATTTTCTGCCAATCTTATGTTTGACGGAAAACGTTTTGTCAATGATAAAACGCTAATAACCGATAGTAAAGGTAAAATACTGGATTTAATTCCATCCGTGGATGCAGGCGAAGACGTCAGGTTTTTGGAAGGAATATTATGTCCTGGGTTTATAAATGCGCATTGCCATCTGGAGCTTTCTCATCTGAAGGATAAAATTCCAATGCATACAGGCTTGATTGATTTTCTGATGACCGTGATGCAAAGCAGAAATGAAAATGATCCGGAAGAAATAATTGCCTTTTCTCAAAAAGCCAACCGTGAAATGGCTGATAACGGAATTATGGCGGTGGGTGATATTTCCAATAATACCGGTAGCATTCCGGTCAAGAAGAACAGCGATTTGTATTATCATACATTTGTGGAAGCAACAGGTTTTCTGGATTTTAATGCAAGAGAGCGGTTTGCCTATATGAAAAGAATTCATCAGGATTTCATGAATAACGGATTAACGGCATCTTTGGTCCCGCATGCGCCTTATTCCGTATCGCATTCTCTTTTTCAATTGATCAATGACGTAAGCCAAAAAGACATTATTAGCATTCACAACCAGGAATGTGAAGAAGAAAATACCATGTATGAAACAGGTAAAAGCAATTTTAAAAGATTGTATGACAACTTAGGCATGGATATCAGCGGATTCCGGCACACCGGTAAATCTTCCTTAAAAAGCTGGTTCCCTTATTTTAATATGCAGCATCCGATCATTTTAGTTCATAATACATTTACAGATGAAAGTGACATTGCATTTGTGAACGAATCGGGGCACAGCGCATTTTGGTGTCTCTGTCCAAATGCCAATGCCTATATTGAAAACCGGATGCCTCCGGTGGAATGGTTATTGAAACGAGGCGCTAAAATAGTATTGGGGACTGATAGTCTCGCATCTAATCATCAACTTTCCATATTGGAAGAGATAAAGACATTGCTGAAACATTTTCCGGATATCCCGTTGGAAAAAATGCTATCTTGGGCAACGCTAAATGGTGCTCAGGCACTACAATGTGAGGATAAATACGGCAGCTTTGAAAAGGGGAGGACACCGGGAATTATACATATCTTTCCTTCAGGGAAAAATGCCGGCGGGGAAATAAAATTATCGGAGACAGCGAAAGTAGAAAGGTTAAAATGATTTTCCTGTGCGAATGATATGGCCTCATTTTCTGATTCAAAGATGAGCAATTTTATTATCTTTGTTTAACAACATAGTACTCTTTACATGAGTCAGGCACAACTTATTTTATTGATAATCCTCCTTTTGCTGGCAGGTTTTTTCGCCGGAATTACCGTGGCTTTTATACGCATTAATAAGCTGAAAATAGAAATACAGAAAAAGCAGGGAAAAATGTCGGGCCGTATCTTATCCCGGTTTGGAGAGCAGCCGGGCCGGTTTATAACCACCAGCGTAGCCGGCTTTACCATAGTGATGGTCATATTTGGAATTTTGGCGGCGGAGATTATTAAAAACTTATGGAAGATTTCTGTCCTGAATGAAATTCCCTCCGCGTATCTCCAGATGCTGGCTGGCATCATAGTATCCACGCTTATTATGTTGCTGTTCGGATTGTTGATTCCGCGCAGCTTGTTCCGAGCCAAAGCAGATCGGCTGCTCGTGATATTGGCGTTACCTATATCCTTTTTTAGTCAAATATTGCAACCGGTCAATAATGTGATGTCGGGTATTTCCCGCTGGATATTGAAATACTTATTTAACGTAAGAATTACTTCTGACAGCCGGAACTTTCAGATAAATGATCCTGAAAATTTCATCATTCAATCGGAAACAGGAGAAGCCGGGCATCAGCATCTGAATACAGCATTATTTGAAAATGCGCTAAGTCTTCCCCAGATAAAAGTAAGGGGCTGCATGATTCCCAGAAAAGAGGTGGAATCGCTGGAAGTAAATACCGGCGTTCAGGAAGCGACCAATAAATTTATTCAAACCAATCTTTCAAAGCTGATTATATATGAAGATAATATAGATAACATATTAGGATATATTCATCAGTTAGATTTGTTTAAGGAGCCTCATGACATTCACTCCATTATTTATCCCATTCTTGCCATACCGGAAACCATGAGTGCTATTGATTTGTTGAGCCGTTTTACGAAAGAGAATAAGAGCATAGCCTGGGTGGTGGATGAGTTTGGTGGTACGGCCGGTATTGTTACTATGGAAGATGTCCTGGAAGAAATCTTTGGCGATATCAGAGATGAACATGATATAGAAGAATTTGTGGAGAAGCAGATTGCCGAAAAAGAATATATTTTCTCCGGCAGGTTAGAGATAGATTATCTGAACGAAAAATACGGCTTCAATTTCCCGCCTACCGAGAGCGAAACACTTTCCGGCTTTATTATCTCACATTATGAAGCCATACCCCGCGAGCGGACCCGCATTATTATTGACGACTTTGAGTTTGACGTCCTGGATGTCACCGAGACAAGGATTGAGATGGTGAAAATGAGGATTTTGAGGTAATTCGATAATTATAGTTAACCCCTCGTTAATGGCATGAATTTTGGCAAAATGTGGCATTGGATTTGAATTAACTAATCTAATCTAATGTTAAAAAAATAAAAAATAAAAATTTAAAACATGAAAAAGATCACATCACTTCTCCTGGCCCTGAGCATGATCATCGCTTTCGGCGCAACGCAGGCACAGAGCAAAAAAAGCCATGTAAAAAAGGCTAAGACTGAGATGACTCAGAAAAAAGATCAAGTTAAAAAAGAAGCGAAAAAAGAATCAAAGAAGGCTTCTGAAAAAGTAGCTAAGACAGAAAAGAAAACATCTGAAAAAGCAGCTAAAGCAGAAAAGCACGGCAAAGAGATGAAAGCTGAAGCAAAAAAAGACGCCTCTACTGCAGAAGCCAAAGCTTCAGACAAAGCTGAAAGAGTAAGCAAAAAAGCTAAAAATGCTACCGAAGCAGGTCAGGTGGATAACAGCACCAAGGGCCCACACGGTGAAAAAGTTTACACCGGACCGAGAGGTGGTAAGTACTTCATCAATAAAAACGGCAAAAAGGAATACCTCAGCAGCCTGAAAAAACACTAAGGTACTTTCCCTCAATGTAGGATTTTTTGATTTTTTAATTAAAATCCTTATCTTGTGCCCTGATTGAAGCCAGTGTAACATTTTGCAGGAATGCTTGCCAAGGTGAAATGATGAAACTGGTTTTATAAAGTAAGGTTAAATTTTTTGGGGTTAACAAACAATGGATGAAAGGCCTGCCTGATTTTTGAGGGCAGGCTATTTCATTATAAGCAGTTTCTCAGGCCGTTTTTATACAGCGGTCAATGGCAATGATACTCTGACTCATACGTGTTTCGTGGCTGCCCCGGACGTCTGCCCATGGTACTCCGGAATGAATCACAATATCCCTGTAAATCCGGTAAAAATATTCACGCATGGCAGGTTCAGGGTGCTCGCGTTGGGGATCAGGCTGCCAGGGAATGTCAATGTAGGTTAACAGATAAAGATCATATTTCCTTTGGGAAATTTGTTGTAGTGTCCATAAATCACAATGATCATATTTATGTTCACTCCAGACTTTTAACACGTAAAGATCTGTATCGCAGAAAAATAAATTATTTTTCGCTTCTATCAGGTTTTTTTCTTCCAGAACAACTTGCTTTTTGGCAATTTCGGGTAAATCTTCTTCCACATATTCCCTTTGTAAGTTCTCAATATATTCTCTCGCGTATTCCGGTGTAAAAGAAGTATGATAGTATTGTGCAAGTTGTTCCGTCAAAGTACTTTTACCGGTAGATTCCGGTCCTATTATAACTATTTTCTTGGGTGATATCATTGATAATAATTAAAATTCGATCCGGATTTATAATTGATCTATAAAACCCTTAAGCACATCATGATATTCTTCCATAGATACTTCCGGAAGACAAAATTTGAAATGATCGGCCTCCTGAAGCGCTTCTGATAATCTGAATCCTTGTTGTTTTATAGTTAAAAAATATTTTTTTTTCATTAAGTAGTTGCCTAAATATTCCTGTTCTGTTTGTCCTGGCGTTGGAACAAGAATAGCCTTTTTCCGCAACTTGATCAAATCCATTACAGTAGTATATCCCGACCGACTGATGATTAATTCACTTTGTAAAAAAACTTTATTTAATTCCTTGCTGTCCAAATGATTTACATGACGAATATTTTCAGTGATCTGGTGATCGAAAGGAGATTCAGGTTTTCCGCCGACAATAATAGCTTTTATTGCAGGCTGCCTGATTTGGTCAAGGATCATTTTCTCAAAAATGCTCCTTTGTGGTTCTGGCCCGGAAATCAAAACGAGCAGATCATATTTTAATGGCTCGCCGGAGTGAAATTCAAACCGGGATAACGCCCCTAAGTATTGTAACTCCATAGCGGGTAATACTTCAGGATGAGAAAGGTCTCCCGCTAAGTTTTCACTTCCGTCAAAATCAACTACCCAGCAGGCATTAAATTTTTGAAGAAAATAATAATTCAGCTTTTGTAAATTTTTTTCAATTAAATCGGAGAAAGGAGATTTCAGATGCAACTGATGGGTCATAATCACAGAAGGGATCTCCGGATAATGCAATCCGAAACGGTTATCTGAGATCACGGCGTCAACTTGATAATCAAGGACTATTTGCTTCAGCCATTCTTTTTCTCTTCTTATAACCCTGCCGATCCTGGGAAGCTGTCTCGCTATTTTTAAAGCGTAGCCTTTATTCCCATGATTGTATTTAATCCTGTAACCCTGCAGCGGCAAAATGAGAATATCGGGAAACTCCTGATGCAGCAAAGCCGCCTGTTGTCCTTCGGCACCGATCAGTACGTGGCATCCTAAATGGCATAATTCGCTGATAAGTGGAATACATCGCGTCGCATGACCTAATCCCCAATCAAGAGGCGCAACAAGAATTGTCTTTTCTTTTGAATCAATACTGGGCAAAAAGGTAAATTTGAACGAAAATAATATAAATTATTTATCGGTCACTACAAAAATTCGAAAAGCTATAAAGAGATTCTGTTTGCAAAGCCGTATTCAATGAATGGTGACCATACTTTACAAAAACCGTCATCTTTTGTTAACTATGCTTAACAACTTCAGATATGCTTTCTGTATCTCATTCTGAGTAAGGTCGGTAAAACGACCAGCAAAAGCGGCATGGCAATAATAAAACCGCCGATAACGGCAATAGCCAGCGGTTGATGTAATTGTGCTCCCGCTCCGATGCCCAAAGCCAACGGCAATAATGCTACAATTGCACCAATAGCAGTCATCAGTTTTGGCCGCAACCGTGTGGAAATGGCATATACGATGGCATCATCTGCGTTACCGGTTTTTAAAGTATCATTGAATTGTAAATAGGTGAAGATGGCATTCTCGCCAATGATGCCCACGATCATAATGATGCCGGTATAGCTGCTTACATTCAGTGGAGTTCCAGTTATAAATAAAGCCAGCAAACAGCCTGCTGTGCCTAAAGAAGCGATCAATAAAATAATTAATGACGTCAGGAAATCTTTGGAAAAGAATAAGACAACACCAAATACCAGCAATCCGGCAGAGATCAATATCATCAGCAATTCTTTGAAAGATTGCTGCTGCTCCTGGTATTGTCCGCCATATTCAATATGATAACCCTGAGGCAAAAAAACATGTTGGCTGACTGCATTCCGAATATCCTTCATCACGCTTCCCAGATCGCGGTTATTCAGTCTGGCGGTGACAACAGACATATTTTGTAAATTCTCCCGTTGGATTTCATCGGCTCCTTTTTCAATCTGGACCGTAGCCAGATCTGTTATAGGCTTTAATTTTCCATTGGGTAAAAAAACATCGGACTGGGTTATCCCGTTGATCCCTGTTTGCTGCGCATTAGGATAAATCATTCTGATATCAGTTAGTTGTTGTGGCTCCAGTATTTGTCCGACTACTGTACCTTCGAGATGGGTTTGCATCTGGTATTGCAGATCTTGCGGAGTTAAGCCATACTGTGCCAGTTCGGCAGGATGAGGAATGACCTGGACTGAAGGTCCTGCGACGACAATTCCGTCAAATACGTCGGCGGTGCCATTTACACTATCTGTAACATCGGCTATTTGTTCAGCCAGTTGATTCAGCTTTTGCTGGTCATTGCCGAATATTTTGATTTCAATAGGCTGCACTGAAGAAGTAAGGTCACCCAGCATATCTGATATTACCTGACCAAAATCTATGCGTAATGCAGGTTGTGAAGACTCTATTTTTCTGCGAAGATCATCAATCACCTGAAAAGTGGTCATCTTATGATTTTTCTTCAACGTGATCTGATAGTCGCCGGTGTTGGGCTCTGTGATGAAAAAGCCCATCTGTGTGCCGGTTCTTCGTGAATAGCTTTGCACATCCGGCTCGCTCATGATGATTTTTTCCATTTGCAGACACATGGAATTGGTTTCATCCAGCGAAGTGCCGGGTGGTGAAGTATAATCCATCACGATAGTGCCTTCATCCATCTTTGGTAAGAAACCGGAACGTAAATGTGGAATTATGAGAATAATAAGAACGATCAGGCCCCCGATGATAAATAGGCTGACAACAGGATGATGCACAAACCATGATACCCACCGGCGTTGTTTTACATGGTGTTCTTTCTCTTGTTTTTTTCTTTTCTTTTTTGAAAATAGTAAATAAACTACCGGTAAACCAAGCCATGTCACCAGAAAAGAACATACCAGCGTGATGATCATAGAGTTGGCAAGCACTTTGAAATAAGCCCCTGCTACGCCGGTCATCATGATGAATGGAATAAAGATAACAATGGTGCTCAGGGAAGAAGCGATCATCGCGGGAAATAAGTAATGGATAGCCTTATGCACCATCGAAGGATGTTCCTCATCCGGGTGCTCTTCATGCGTACGGTGTATCTGCTCCACCACGACAATAGCATCATCAATGATCAACGCTATAGCAGCTACCAGAGCGCCCAGAGTCATTATGTTCAACGTATAACCTACAAAGTGCATCACGATCAAAGTAAACGTAAGTGATATCGGAACAATAATCAATAAGGTTATACTTGCTTTCCATGAACGCAGAAAGATAATGGCAACAATGATAGCCAACAAGATCCCAATCCATAAAGCATCACTTACACTGTGAACAGCATCTTTTACAAAATCAGCCTGGATGTAAGACGGCTCAATGACAACACCTTGTGGAAGAATATTTTTTAATGATTTAATCTTTTCTTCTACCTTTTGAGAAACATCAATCAGGTTGGCATTGGGTTGCTTTTCTACGGCAATTAAAACGGTAGGCTTACCATTGGCATTGACCCTTATATATTCGATAGCCGGGTGCACTTTTATGGTAGCAATGTCTTTCAATTGTATGACCCTGTCTCCGTTATTACTGATCACTACGTCGCCTAATTCTTCCGTACTATTGACCGTAGCATTGGTAACTGTAAGATATAAACGGCGATAATCCGGGAGAAAGCCATTGGATAAAATAAAATTGGTGTTGTTTAAAGCGGTTGCAATCATGGTGGGCGTAATGGATAGCTGTGTCATTTTTTGCGGGTCCAGCTCTATCCAGTACTCTTTAGTTTTGCCGCCGATGATGGCCACTTTTGAAACACCTGAAACCTGTGACAGGAAAGGTTTGATGGTATATAATGCCAATTGCTTCAGGGCTATTGGAGATAAATTTTTACTCTCCAGCGTATATCGCATGACGGGCAAGATGGACGGGCTCATTTTTGCCACCGTGATTTGTACGCCCGGCGGTAAATTATTTCTCACTTCATTGATGCGCGATTCGATTTGCTGTTTTTCAAGATCAATGTTAGTGTTCCATTTCATGAACGCTGATATTTCGCAACTGCCGCGGCTGGTGGTGCTTCGTACATAATTCAGGTTAGGAACTTCTTTTATAGCATCTTCCAACGGCTTGGTGACGCTTACCATCATTTTATGCACCGGTTGCAAACCGTCATCTGCGATAATTTTTATTTTAGGAAAGGTAATTTCCGGAAATAAGGATCTTTGCATGTTGGTATATGTCAGCAATCCGCCAACGATGATCAACACCAATACAACAATAATGGGATTCTTATGTGTGCTGAAATAAGATTTCATTTTAGTTTATACTTTTTATCAATCCATTGTTGAACCTTATACGATAACCAGGCGGAGCCGGTACCAATCAAAGCGCCTGCAATCACGTCGCTTGGATAATGTTGTCCCAGATCAAGCCGTGAATACGCCACAGTGGTTGCCCATAAAAAGGAAGGGGCGATTACATACCATTTCGGATAATGCAGGCTCAGTGAGGTGGCTGTTGCGAAAGCTACTGTTGCATGCCCTGATGGGAAAGAGGGATCACTTTCTGTGGTTTTATGTTGAATGTAAGGATAAGTCACATAAGGCCTGGGACGGCGAATCGTATATTTTAACCCTTCTGTAATAACCGTTGAAACAGCGAGAGCACCCACAACCTGGATAGCATTGTATTTTAAGCTGTTGTCTTTTTCTAACAATCCGGTAACAAACATGCCGATGGGAACTGCCACAGCAATGGGTTCGGCAGTATTAGATATACCCTGAAATACAGGATCCAATGATTGGGGACGATGAAGGTTGATCGCATTTAAAATATGGATGTCAATATTCTGAGCCTGTAAGGGATTGCTTAAAGGCAGAATGAATAGCAGCCATATCAGTAGTTTTTTCATCATGTTTGTTTATCAAATGCTATTAGGCTTTATTCCGGGAGAAGCATATTTTTTTCTGATCCTTAAAAATATGGTATAAACGATCCATGATATAATAAAGCCAATAAAAGCGCCGGCTATCACATCACTTGGATAATGCATTCCGAGATCCAGTCTGGAAAATGCCACAAGGATTGCCCACGCAAAAAATATAATCCCAATATAGTTTTTGCGATAATTCAGGCTCAGAATAGTGGCCACTACAAAAGTTACCGCCGTATGTCCGGAAGGAAAGGATGGATTACTTTTAGAAGCAGCATGCCAAAGAGTTGGGTCGGTAATATAAGGGCGTGGCCTGCCAACACTATGTTTCAAAAGAACGACAATAATAGTGGTAATGATAAGCCCTCCTACGATTTGAATTGAGGTAAGCTTAAGCTTTCTGTTCTTTTTTATCAGCCCGAGAATAAAGATGATGATAAAGGATAACACGACAATGGGCTTTGCCGTCTTGGTTATTAAAAGAAATAAATGATCCAGGGATTGGGGCCTGTTTATGACGATATCTTTTAATAAAGTCATATCTATCCCATGTGATTGTGCTGAACAGATTACAGGGATCAATAGTACAGGCAATATCAGAAATTTCTTCATATAAATTATTTCCTTCGTATTTTATTTCATGTCAGTGTTGTACGCTCACCAGGGCAGTATCGGGTAATCCATAGTTTCCAGAAGTCAATATCCTGTCGGTGGGCGAGAACTGCGGTGTAATAATCTGTACGGTACTATCCGATTCTAATCCTTTTTCAACGGGAATTTTCACTGCCGTGCTGTCATTGTTCATTTTCATGATCCACCATTGTGTTTGATTTACGTTAGTCAGCAACGCAGATTTTGGCAATACGTTGGCGTTGGGGATAACCGATTTTAGGATGCTGATTTTTGCTATCAGGTTTTCCGGTAAATGTATTGCCGGATTTATTTTTATAATATATAATTGCGTTTGAGTTACCGGATTGACCATGGGAACTTTGGAGGCTATTCTTCCGGTTATATGTTGCCCGTCTGAAAGAATAATGTCACAGTGGTGGCCTACTTTCACGTAAGGAGTTAATTCGAATGGTACCTCCAGTTGGAAAACAAAGCTGCTCCTGTCCGCAATGATGCAAAGTTGCTCTCCATCCATTACATAATCACCCTGTTGGTGATCAAGTTGGGTAATAAAACCGTTTTGTGAGGCTTTAATCCCGATAGTGCCGGTGAATTGCAACGTGGAATCTATGGTCTGATTACCCAGCGCCCGTGCTTCTTTGGTTTTCATGACAAAAAGCATCTGTCCGTTATTTACGGCCTGTCCCGGGTTAATCATTTCCTTCTCCACATATCCGTTTACGTTAGATTTGATGACGCTTTTCTTTTGAAATACGGAGACTGCATTCAGCAGGATATTATCAGACATGGGTTCTTTGATAATGTGAGTTACGGTAACGGGCGTAATCACTTCTCCACCCTGATCGCCTCCTTCGTCAGAAGATGATTGGTTCTTACAGGAAAAGAGCCCACAGGTGAGCATAATGCAAAAAATAATATATATTTTCTTGATCATAATTTAATGATTCCAATAATTCAGTTGATTGATGATTTGAAAACGGGCGATCTCTGACTGATCGAGGTTATTTTTTATAGTCAGGTAGTTGTTGATTGCCAGAATATAATCAGTAATGCGCAGGTCTCCCACATTCAATTGCTTTTTATCCAGGTCAATCAATAATTGTGAAGCCTTCAGTTTTCCCTGTATCTGAGAAATCATATTCTCGGATTCAGTTAATTGCTGTATGAGCATTGCACGTTGCTGATTATACTGATGATTAAAAAAGGAAGCATAGTCTGCGCGTGTATTCTCAGCGATTTCCAGCTTCTGATAATTCAGCTTTCGTTGTTTGCCATCATAAATAGGGATGCTTAGGTTTAGGCCGAAGTCGGCGCCAAAACTTTTGTAAATAATATCCGGCCGGGAAGCTTGCAGCCCGGCATCCGCAAACCAGTTGACAGAAGGCTTATACCTGGCATCTACTATAGATTTGTTATTAGCTATTTTCAGACTGTCAATGGTAAATTGCCTGAAGAAAACACTATTGGATTTGTTATAATATCCGGCGGAAGATATGTCCGGCTCTGTAAGCAATACCATAGCCGTATCATTAATTCCGCAAAGGTAATTCAGCGTGGCAACATCCGTTTTGTATTGCATGATTAACTGACTTACGGTAATTTCCTGCGACTGTAACGCTACTTCTAAATTTAAATAATCTGTTTCTTTATAAAGACCGCCTTGCACCAGCTTTTTTAATAGATCCTGTTGTGTATATAACAACTGATATACTTCTTTATTGGATAAAAGTTGTTGGTAAGTCGCATACGCTGTTATATATTGAGCTGAAATATTTTTCTTCAGGTCTAACTTACTGATTTGTGAATTATTGCCTAAGGTTTGGTCTTGTAATGCAATGCTGCGGTATTGTGGCGCTAAAATACCTTTATTAAAAATGGGCTGCGAAACGGTTACTAATGCTGCATAATTACCGCCGTTGGTGATCGCCTGATCGTAGCCGTATCCATTTAGAGAAGGCGAGATGGTTACTTGGCCGTTTGCCAGCACTTGTGGACGATTAGCCGCTTTGACCAGCATACTGTCATAAGCGCTTGTTTTAATTTGATTTTGGTAATCTTTTAACAGCGGACTGCTGTTTTCTCCTCTTTGCAAATAATAATTCAGGTCGTTTGTCGTTTGGGCACTGGATGTAAAAGCTATGGCGGAAAAGAGCAACATAACAAAGGTTAGCCGCAGATGCCGGTATGCGAGGCGAGCAACCGCTAAGGCGCGGAGCTGATCCAGAGTGGAAAAATGATGAATAGCTGATTTATATGTTGACTCCGGTTTTGAAAGATACATTGCAAAAGCATTGTTTATAAAATCAATACAATGGTTCCGCCAATGATTAACAAAGCGCCGATAGCCACTTTCCATGTCAAAGGCTCACCCAGGAATAAAATGGATAAAATTATAACTAAGGCCAGGCTTAATTTATCCACCGGTGCCACCTGCGAAGCCCTGCCTATCTGTAGCGCTTGAAAGTAAAACAACCAGGAGGCGCCTGCCGCCAGGCCGGAAAGCACAAGAAACAAAAGATCATTCTTCGAAACAGCCTGCATGTTCCGGGTCTCTCCTCTGAAAAAAGCTATCCCCCAAACCATGATCAGAATCACTACGGTTCGAATAGCGGTTGCCAGGTCTGAGTTAATATTTTTTAATCCTACTTTGGCAAAAATAGTTGTCAATGCTGCAAATAAAGCTGCCAGCAAGGCGTATATCCACCACATATTATTATAATATATAACATCCTTAAAAAAAAGAACAAACCTAATATTATTTTTCCATTCCCTTATAAGGAAACGATCCGCAAAGCTAAAACGGGAATTTGAATAGATCCTGAATTTAAGATTATGGGGGGAGATAAGATTTCACTTCATGGGTTAAAGCCTGTCCACATTCCAAATATTCTCAATATTTTTGACGCTTAAATATCTTTATTCGACATGAAAGTCACCGGCTTTACCTTTGTACGAAACGCTATTAAATATGATTATCCTGTAGTGGAAGCGATCAGATCCATCTTGCCGGTTTGTGATGATTTTGTGGTAGCGGTGGGCAACTCGGAGGATGCAACTTTGAAATTGATTGAAAACATTGATCCCTCTAAAATAAAGATAGTAAATACTGTATGGGATGATTCGCTGCGGGAAGGGGGGAAGGTATTAGCCGTGGAAACCGATAAAGCATTTCAGGCCATTGGTAACGAAAGTGACTGGTGCTTTTATATTCAGGGCGATGAGGTGGTGCATGAGAAATACTTAAATACCATTTATAATTCCATGAAGCAATGGAAAGATGCTCCTGAAGTGGATGGCTTGTTATTCAAATATCTGCATTTTTACGGTTCTTATGATTATATACTGGCTTCCAACCGGTGGTACAAGTATGAAATACGGGTTATCCGGAATAATAAGAATATTTATTCTTATCGTGATGCCCAGGGATTCCGGAAAAATGATAGTCAGAAGTTGCATGTGAAAGCGGTGGATGCGTATATTTATCATTATGGATATGTAAAGAACCCACGCAAAATGAAATTAAAAGTGGAGAATTCTTCTAAGCTATACCACGATAATAACTGGTTGGAAAAAAATATTCCACAGGGAGATGAATTTGATTTCGGTGGAAAAGATACTTTCAAATACTTTACAGACACACATCCGCAGGCAATGCTCCAGAGAATAGCAGAAAAAAACTGGGATTTTAATTATCAGGATTCGCAGAACAGAAGTACGCTTAAAGATCGGTTTAAAAATTTTATGAATGATTACCTGAATATTAACCTGAATTATAAAAACTATATTTTGATTAAATAGCTGGATGTTTGGAAGGCAAACTGAAATAATTACTTTTGTTCTGTTAATATTTCCAACTGTTGAAATCAATCCATCAAATTGTCCTCAATGAATATTTTGAGCCGGCTGCAGGTCGTGCAGTGAGGGTGACACTCGCTTTCGTATTACCTCTGATTTGGGGAATGGTAACCGGTAATATGGCGCCCGCTGTTTGGATTTGCATTACTGCACAGATTTTATCTAATGTAACTATTCAGGGAAGCTATCCTTTGAAATTATTGATATTAAGCGGTGGCGTGCTTGCCTGTGCGGTATGTGGAGCTTTGGGAACGCTGGCGGGCCATCATTGGCTGGTAGCGGCCGTTTTGATGGCGATTTTGGCATTCCTGGGCGGATTTGTTCGCCAGAGCGGAAATTATGGGCCGGGCATTACCATTGGCGTTTTATTAATTTATTTATTGGCGTTGGATCATCCTGGCGACAGTGTGTTAGCCGGTGAAATGTTTGCATGGATATTGATTGGCGGAGTATTAGCCTTATTATTTACATTACTGGCATGGATGTTTGTTCCTTTCAGTCCGTTCAGGAGATCTATTGCGCTCACCTGGAAAGCGCTGGCTGATTGGCTGGATATTTTTGAAGAAGCAAATGAAACCGGCTCATCCGAAAACAGTTCTGTTACCTCGCTGGATGAGAAGGAATTATTGCTTAGAAATGAATTGAACAGTTCAATGGAATTGCTCAGCAGAAAGCAGGCGTTGGCTCATGCGAAGCAAAACCGCTATTCCTTTCGTTTGGTAGAATTACGGAGAATGGCTTCAGAAGCAGGCAACGCGCTTTCTTCTTTTCAAACCTTAAAAGAATCGGTAAACGATCTTGCCGGTTTTCCTGAAGAATTATTCCATCATTTGACGGGCAATCTGGCACAGGTTGCCAGGCGCATCGCCATCAGTATTATAACCCATCGTCCGGAAGATATTTATGCCGCCGGGCTGAGCATTAAAAAAAGCAGGCAGAGTATTGCCTTATGGCAAAAAGAAATTGATGGCAAATTACTCACGGCACCACTGATTCCAATGAGTGAATCTTTGAATAAACTGATCAATGTTTTTGAAGATGCACAAATGTTGATAGAAAAAGCGTTTCCCTCTAAAGGAAACATGACATTTTTCCTTCGGAATTTTCTGACAGGAGCCACTATCCCGCAACAGGTTCCCTGGGTACAGTTTGAATTTAATTTCCGTTCATTTACTTTTCGTTTTGCGCTGCGCCTGGCGTTGGGGATGGGGATTGGTATAGCAGTATATAAATATTTTCATATTCCGCACGGATACTGGATTGCCATGACCGTGATGATTGTGCTACAACCTGAGTTTGGCGCTACCATTAAAAAAGCGTTTCACCGCATGAAAGGAACTGTTCTCGGCGTGGTGGTGGGCACACTTATTTTTCTCTTTCATTTTCCACTACCGGTGAATGTAGCGATTGTAACTGTATGTTCTCTTTTGATGACCTGGTATATATTAAAAAATTATGCGGTGGCTGCATTTTTTATTACCATTATGGTGATCGCATTATTCCATTTAATTGAACCCGTAACTTGGCAGTTAGGCGGCATTCGTTTGATCAATACGCTGGCGGGTTGCGGACTTGCTTTACTGGGTGGCTTTGCGTTTTGGCCCTTATGGGAAAAGTACCGTTTCCCTTTATTGATTTATCAAGCTATTGATGCCAACAGAAAATATTTAGACAAAATAAAAAATGCATTGGAGAAAGGAGAGAAAAAATCATTTAACGATTTTATTAGAGTTCGCCGTGAAGCTGAAATGACCAATAACAACGCGTTTCAGTCGCTTAGAAGAATGGAAGAGGAACCCGGCAAAGAACAACAAAACCTTCAACAGTTTTATATTATTACAGGTCACAGTGTGAGGATTACCAGATTGTTAAACACATTAAACCAACAAATCATTCTGCAACAAAATCCTGCGCCCATGCCATGGGTTAACAGCTATATTTCTGGCATAGATAATTCTTTGCAACGAACTGAAAATATTTTTGGTAATAATACATCCGGTGATTTAAAGAATATTCCTGTTAATAGAAAAGATGTGGGATCTGGCGAGGTCCGTCCTAAAAGTTATCCGGGTAAAAAGGATGTTTTTACGGAAACTATCCTTTCGCTTTTGAATAAAATAGCCGGAGAAGCAACCGGAATGAATAGCACAACAGAAGAAATCAGCGACCATTTGAAATAATGAGATAGATTGAAATAGCCTAAGGTGTTAATTTGAATAACGCTATGGGCACAATCCGTAGTAAAAGCACTTAATAGTCCCTAATCCCCGAAGAGGTTGAATCAAATCATTACCCCATCAGATGATGGAACCGGCAAAAATTAAGTCCATTTTTCGGTTTAATTTTGCACCTTTAAAAAGACAGGAAACAGGATTTTTTAGATGAAGCAAATTAATGAAGCAAACAGAAGGCCCGCCGCCGTATTAGCTTTTATATTAGTACCCTTATCCGGATTGGCGACGGATCTCTATCTTCCCTCTTTTCCTCAAATGACACAAGTGTTTCATGCCTCGCCTGCACAAGTGCAGCAGACATTAGCCGCATTTTTGATCAGTTATGGAGTAGGACAGTTTTTTATCGGCAGCATATTGGACAGCTTTGGCCGTTATCGCCCTACACTTATTGCCATCGTCGTTTTTATATTGAGCAATTTACTGATTGTCGGTTCAAGAAATATTGTAGTGGTGGATATGATTCGCGTTGTTCAGGGGATTTGTGCCTCCTTTATTGCAGTGAGTAAACGAACTTTTTTCGTAGATGCCTATACAGGCGAGCGGCAAAAGAGTTATACCGCCTTACTTACAATTGTATGGGCTGCCGCTCCCATCACAGCACCTTTTATTGGTGGCTTTTTGCAGAAACATTTCGGATGGGCTTCCTGCTTTTATTTCCTCGGTATATATGCCCTTATCGTATTCTTCTTTGAATTAATTTATGGAGGTGAAACCATGAAAATGCCTGCTCCGTTCAGATTAAAGCCAGTGGCGAAAGTGTATGGAAAGCTTTTGAACACCAGAGATTTTACAGTGGGAGTGGTGGTGTTAGGTGTAAATTTTTGTGTGGTGATGTCCTTTAATATGTCCATTCCTTTTATTGTTGAAAAAATATTTCATCTTTCTCCCGTCATAACCGGTTATTGTGCTTTATGTTCGGGAATGGCGCTTTTCTTTGGCGGGTTGTTGGGCAGAAAGCTTAAGATAACACAACTGTTTAAAAAGTTAATGATCCTTTCTTCGATACAAGTGGTTTTTATCCTGCTGATGTTGAGTTCCACACATTATCTCAATGACATTTTTGTGCTGATGGCTTTTGTGATCCTGATACATTTTACCGGTGGTATTTTGTACAATTTATTCTTTACCCATTGTCTGACAAGGTTTCCGGAAAATGCGGGAACGGCCGGTGGCATTACAAGCGGAGGTTCTTATATTGTTCTTTCCATCGCTATCAACGGACTTTTAGCTTTGTTGACTATCACCGACCAGAGCAGGCTTGCCGTCAGCTACCTTATTTTATCTTTCACGGTGACTGTTCTTCTGTTGATATTTCGTAAATCTATTTTACGCGGTTCAGAGGAAATAAAGATGGATGAATCACTTTCAGTGAATTAATTAAGCCATGCCTTAAAGCAGTCCTGATTAATAATTAAATGTTTATCTTGAAAAATCCAATAGACAGATGTTTATCTATTCAATTGGAGAGTTTCAGCGTTCTTTATTCTATTGAATGATTTTATGGCTAATAAGTAAAATAATATCTGTATAATCAGAGCAAAAATAAAATAGGTAATATTTTTTACCGGATTATCTTTCCTGACATCGAAGAAATTCAGAGCAATCGCAAAAAAAATGAATGTAACTATTACAAGTTTGACTCTAATCACCCACGTTAAAGCAAAATATCTTTTTAAGAATTCTCGGCCATCAATTTCATTGTTAATTTTAAATACTTGAATAAGCCCTAAAATTGCTATTATTATTCCGAGCAAATAGGATAATGAATTAGGTGCATGTTTAAAATTAATGATAGCATGAAAAAATAAATATACTGTGCCGAATATCCCGGTAGCTAAATAATAGTAGAACCCATCTTTTTCGGTAAGCTGATTTTTTAAAATCTTATTTTCTACCTTTTTAATTTCGAACCATATCATTTCTTAAATATATTTTATTTTTAAATAAGGGAGTAGGAAGGGTTATAATTGTCACCACAATAATAATGAAAAATCTAATTAAATCTTTGGTTTTATGTTTAATTAAAAACTAGTTGGCTAATATAAATAAAGAAATTGTTGATAACAAGGTCTTTACCTTAGTAGAATTACAATTCCTACCTTATCTCGACCTTATTACCTTCTTTTTACTGGATAGGGCAGAAGTTCCACTGATCTTTTATGTACCTCAAATAAGGTAACAAGGTTCAAATCATTCTCCTCATTCTTGTTCTACTAAGGTCAGTCAGTCTAAACAAAGTTGGATATTATGATAAATATGTCTCACAGCAACAAGATTTGGAACTTTTCAACGTCAAAAAAATAATTTATCCAATTTAATCAGTCTGTTAAAAAGTGTATATTTTTTAACTATTTTCCCAATTCTTTTAATTCATCTTCCGTAAAATCCTTTAATGAATTTAACTGCATGTCAGCTAAGGAATATCGCGGATCCTTGCGATTGTGAGGCTCAGGCACGACTGCCACTTTCATACGGGCGGCTTTTCCTGCAATCATTCCATTTACGGAATCTTCAAAGACTATACATTCTAATGGAGAACTATTTAATTCGTTTGCACAAGATAAATAAACCGCCGGATGCGGTTTACCATAAAGTTCATGTTCAGCAGAATAAACCGCTTTAAAATATTCCTGGATGTCAAGATGGTTTAGCACACTGAGAATGAGCCGCATCGGAGAAGAGGATGCCAGGCCCGTTTTGAATTGTCTGGCTTTAAAAAAATCCAAGATATAATACAATCCATCCATCGCCTTCCCGTTCTGCCATATTTTATGAGTAACATTGTCCACAATGGCTTCTGTTATTTCTTCCGGCGATTGTCCGTTTTCCCACTTAAAATGAGCGTACCAGTATGCAACTACTTCGCTGGTTCTCAATCCGGTGGTGAGGGTATAATCTTCCGGCTTCAGATAGACGCCCAAGTCTGCAAATATCTCACCCATCGCTTCTCCCCAAAGAGGTTCACTGTCTATAAGCAGCCCATCCATGTCAAAAATAACAGTCGTCAACATTTTCGATTTATATAATTTTTGCCTGCAAAATTAATTTTTTTAAAAATCTTTCAAATTTATTTGGAGAATATTGAGTGAGTACTATCTTTGCATCACTCTATTAATCCTATAGACTATATGAAAGTTAGATTCTGTTCATTCCGAATGTGTAATGGCTGCTGTAATTTATACCGGCAGGCAGGTTAGGCATATAGACCATATTGTATAAGATGTTTTGGTGTACTTGTTAAAAGCCTTTCCTGAATAAAAAGTGAGAGGCTTTTTTTATGAAACAGTTTAAATTATTATAAACACACACGCATGTTAAGTTTTCGTACTGAATTGGAAAATCCTGTGGTAGAAAAAGAAATTCTGGAATTAGACAGGAAGATTAAGGCGTATCGCGATGGTACGATGCCTGAGCAATATTTCAAAAGCCTGCGACTGGCAAGGGGTATTTACGGACAAAGACAGAAAGGCGTACAGATGATACGCATTAAGTTACCGCACGGGAGGCTGAAATTATCACAATGGAAACGCATTGCTGATATTGCTGATGAATATGCTACGGGCAAATTGCACCTGACTACCCGGCAGGATATACAACTGCATTTTGTGAGCCTGGATAAGACTCCTGAGCTGTGGGCCAGGCTGGCGGAAGATAAAATCACTATAAGGGAAGCTTGTGGAAATACGGTCAGAAATATTACGGGTGCTGCTTTTGCAGGCATTGATCCGGATGAACCGTTTGATGTTACGCCTTATGCGCAGGCTGCTTTTGAATATTTTGTACGCAATCCTATCTGTCAGGATATGGGCAGGAAATTTAAAATTGCTTTTTCTTCCAGTGAAAAAGACAATGCGTGGAGCTTTATTCATGATGTAGGACTTATTCCAAAAATAAAAGAACAAGATGGAAAAACGATTCGTGGGTTTAAGGTTTTAATCGGGGGAGGGCTTGGCGCTCAGCCCTATTTAGCGCATGAAGTGTTCGATTTTTTGGAAGAAGATGTGGTATTCCCATACATTGAAGCGGTTATTCGCGTATTCGACCGTTATGGTGAAAGAACCAACCGGATGAAAGCGCGCATGAAATATCTGATTGCCAAATTAGGTCTGGAAGAGTTTACACGCCTCGTAAAAGAAGAATGGAAAGCATTAAAAAATAAGCATTTTCAAATCCCGTTGATTGAAGAAGAAATAAAACTTCCATCTGTTCATATACAATTGCCGGAGATAAAAATAAATAGTCAGGAGCAATATGAAAGGTGGAGAAAAACCAATGTATTTTTGCAGAAGCAATCCGGTTATTTTGCCGTGGGTATTCGAATTCCATTAGGAGATATTTCCACGAACACCTCAAGGCAATTAATTGAAAAGCTAAAACCATTTATTGCAGATGATGTGCGGGTGACTCCCAACCAGGGTTTCTTGCTGCGATTTATCAAAGAAGAACATCTTCCTCATGTGTTCAGTATTTTGGAAGAGGAGCATGTGGATAAGGCAGGTTTTGACAGTACCGCAGATATCACTGCCTGCCCGGGCACTGATACCTGTAATTTGGGAATCAGCAGCAGCACCGGCATTGCCGAAGCTTTAGAGGAAGTAATTGAATACGAATTTGAAGATTTGATTTACAATAATGATATCCACATTAAAATAAGCGGATGTATGAATTCCTGCGGGCAGCACGGTATTGCCGAGATTGGATTCCATGGAAGCTCCATGCGGAGTGGTAAGTTAACGTTACCTGCATTACAGGTCTTGTTAGGTGGAGGAATCATAGGAGAGGGTAAGGGGAGGGTAGCGGATAAGGTGATAAAAATCCCGAGCAAAAGAGGTCCCGATGCACTTCGGCTCTTAATGCATGATTATGAGACGAATAAACAGGACCGCGAACGGTTCAATGATTATTACGACCGGCAGGGTAATAAATATTTTTATGCCTTGTTAAAGCCGCTCACTGATTTGGAAAATATTCAGGAAAGTGATTTCATAGACTGGGGCAGGGAAGAGCAGTTTGTGCCTGCCATTGGTACTGGGGAATGTGCCAGCGTAGTGATTGACTTAATTGGTGCTCTGTTGACAGATGCCGGAGAGAAGCTGGATTTTGCCGGTGAAGCTATGGAGGAATTCAGGATGGCAGACGCTATATATCACGCTTATTCCTCTTTTATTAATACCGCGAAGGCGCTCTTATTGGATAAAGAAATTGTATGCAATACGCAAATCGGCATACTTAAAGATTTCGATCAGTATTTTAGCGAGGAGAAAACTTTTTCTTTTCCCAGAGGATTTCGTGAATATGTTTTAAGAATTAATCAGCATGAGCCGGAGTTTGATTTTGCCACCGCCTATATTTCTTCTGCAAAAGAATTTTTGGAAAATGCAAAGATCTATCGTGAAGAAGGGGCCTTGGTAATATAGTGAGAGGTAAAATGCCAATGATGAGTAGTGAACAGTAGGAAGTGTAAGTGGTAAGTAGTAAGTAGTAAGTGATATTTTAAAAATATTTAAATTCTAAGTTATGTCAGTTAGAAATTCAATATCAGAAAAGAAGCCGCGGCTGACTTTGGTGGGTGCCGGTCCTGGAGACCATGAACTGATAACCATTAAAGGCGCTAAAGCTTTGCAGAATGCAACCGTCATTTTGTATGATGCTTTAATAGATCCTAAAATATTTGAGTATGCTTCGCCGCGTGTTATCAAACGTTTTGTGGGGAAACGTTGCGGCTTACACACGTATTCACAGGAAGAAATTAACGAAATGATTGTGAGTTATGCCCTTACTTATGGTCATGTGGTCAGGCTAAAAGGCGGCGACCCATTTGTTTTCGGCAGAGGTTATGAAGAATTGGCTTATGCAGGAAGCTTTGGGATTGAAACTGAGATAATTCCTGGAGTTACAAGTGCTACTTCTTTACCTGCATTAAAAAAAATCCCTTTAACCACACGCGGGCTGAATGAAAGCTTCTGGGTATTGACAGGCACCACTGCGGATCGTAAAGTATCGAATGATATATTTTTAGCCGCACAAACAAACGCTACTGTGGTCATCCTGATGGGATTGAAAAAGCTGGGTGAAATTACCGAAATTTATAAAGAAGCCAACAAGGAAAATTTGCCGGTAGCTATCATTGTAAATGGCAGCCTTCCGAATGAACAATTTATTACAGGCACAATAAAAGATATCGGATTAAAGGTGAATGAATCTGATATCCATGGGCCGGCGCTGATACTTATTGGAGAAGCAGTAAGCTTACAGTTAGATAAAACCGCAACCTTTATTAAAAATATAGAAAATCAATTAGCCTGATGAATGCTGGCCACGATAGGAATACATTATTCCCTGTTTTTTTAAAAACAGATCGTCTTCGTACGCTTATTGTTGGTGGAGGACATGTTGGATTCGAAAAGCTGCGGGCAGTGATTACTAATTCCCCTGATGCAACTATTACTTTAGTCGGGACGGAGATTCTTCCCGAAATAAAAAAGCTGGCTTCACTTTCATCGAATCTTCAATTAGCTGAAAGAGACTTTTCCGGTTGCGATCTTTACGCAAAAGATATAGCTATCATTGCGACAAATGATGCCGCCGAGAATAAAAGGATCCACGACATCGCCAAATCCATGCGGGTTTTAGTGAATGTTGCTGATACGCCGGATTTATGTGATTTCTACTTGGGATCTATTGTGCAAAAAGGAAACGTCAAAATTGCTATTTCTACGAATGGCAAATCTCCGACTGTGGCAAAACGGATCCGCGAAGCACTCACAGACTTAATTCCGGATGAAATGGAAGAATTGCTGAGCAATTTGGAACAAATCCGGAAAAAGATAAAAGGGAATTTTGCAGAGAAGGTAAAACAACTTAATAAAATAACTTCTTCCCTTGTAGAAAAATAATACTTCTTCATTTAATTTTTATAACTTCGGCATAAGAGTAACAGGATGCTTATGCTTAGTTTGTCACAATTAATAATCCGCCTGGTATTGGCTACCGTGCTGGGCAGCTTGGTCGGATTGGAACGTCAACGTTTAGATTGGGCCGCCGGTCTTCGAACACACATGATGGTATGCGTGGGAAGCGCTTTGATAGTCATCGTTTCCGCTTATGGATTTAATGATGTCATCCTTGCCGGTAAGATCATGTTAGATCCTTCAAGAATAGCCGCGCAGGTAGTCAGTGGTATTGGATTTTTAGGAGCGGGGACTATTTTATTTTTAAGACATGAAGTAATCCGCGGATTGACCACGGCAGCCGGATTATGGACGGTAGCAGGCATTGGCCTGGCAGTAGGAAGCGGGTTATACCTGGCGGCTGTTATTACCACTGCTTTGGCGCTTATTATCCTTGCCCTGATAAAACCCCTGGAGAGACGAATGTTTTTCAGGAAAAATATGAGGACCATCAATTTAATTATCAACAGGCAGATTGCTTCCCTCGAATTAATTGAACAAGCCATTAACCAGGAAAAATTAGATTTGATGCAAATGGTCGTGCAACGCGGCGATAATCCGGACGAGGATTATGTGAAATTACTATTGAGCCACAGCACTCCGAGAGAGAAAGTGCCCCCGCTTTTAGATAAATTCAGAACATTAAACGGAATTAAAGAAAT
>SCQV01000222.1 GCA_004299085.1 Chitinophagaceae bacterium
TGCTATTCATATTATCTATAATTTTAAAGGAAAAGAAGAAAACAAAGAAGCTTCATTGAATGCGGTTACTGATTCCCAGGAAAAATATTGTGGTGTCAGCAATATGCTGAAGAAGGCCTTGCCGGTAACCTGGGAAGTGAGATATAATGGAGCGCAGATTTTTAATAATAAGGTAGAAATTACCAGAGACTCCTCAATTGATCCATTAGACCAATATAATAGAACAAAAATTATAGTTACCAACCAATAAGCTAATAAGGTTGAGACTCAAGCTAAATTATGATTTACTACTAAAGTTGATACGGGTTTCTTTAACTCCTTTTACGGGAACTGATTTTACCTTATGACCTTAGTAGTTCAAATAAACCCGGTTGTCATTAACCTTATGAGCTTATTTTCAACGGAAATTGAAAGGAATAACATTAATACCAGGTATTTCAGAAAAATAAAATTTATGGAAAATGATTCAGACAATTAAAAGTTTGTTGGGCATAGGAGAAAAGATTGATTATCGCAAGTTGGTAAAACAGGGTGCTATTATTCTGGATGTTAGAACTAAGGGAGAATTTTATGATGGCCATATTCAGGATTCAATTAACATTCCGGTTGATGAATTGGAAAGGAGCCTTTCAAAACTAAAGGACAAGGATCAATGTATTATTTGTTGCTGCGCATCCGGAATGAGAAGTGGAATGGCGAGAAAAATCCTGCAATCAAGAGGTTACAAAAATGTGATGAACGGGGGAAGATGGTTAAGTTTACAAAGACAGGTCTCTTGATCACAATCATTGATGTAGCTGATTCTTGTCAGAGGTTCTTCAGGTGTTGATGTCTAATTTTACCTAAAAATTAAGAACTATGGATCCGTTACATGTGCATTTGTATATCAATCATCTGCCGATTTTCGGCACATTTTTCGGCGCGCTTGTTTTAATCCTCGCTCTTTGGCGGAGAAGCGAACATACAGAGATTGCTGCTTATTTTTTGTTTATCGTTTCTGCTGTGGGAACTGTTATAACCTATCTGACCGGCGAAGGAGCTGAGGAAACGGTTGAGCATATCCAGGGAATCTCTAAAAGTACTATTGAGCGGCATGAAGATTTTTCCGTTTATCCGCTGATTTTGCTGATTGTCCTGGGAATTGCATCAGTCGTTGGAATAATCCTTATACAAAAAAAATATAGGTGGGCAAAAAGAATACCTTATCTTATACTAATCCTTTCGGTGATAAGCTTTGGCCTCATCGGATGGACAGGTTATCTTGGAGGACAGATCAGGCATACTGAAATTAATTCTGCTGTTGTTGATCCGCAAGGCCATAATGAAAATGAGCATGGAAATGGATCTGTTGTCGAAGTACAACTGAACAACGGAGCAAAGTGGCAGGCCGATCTGGCAGCCAATCAGGCAATAAAAGATTTACCTGACATCATCAATTCTCCTGAAAATGAAACAAATGGCCCGCAACTGAAAGATACCCTGATGGGGAGAATTAACAGGTTGTTTAAGGAATGTACCATGCAAGGTGAAGCAGATAAGCAATTACATCATTTTATGATTCCATTGATAAATAAGATTAATGAACTGGGCAGTGAATCCGCCGGTGATCTTAATGCACGGAAAAAGGATATTCTTTCTTATCTGAATACGTATCATCATTATTTTGAGTAAATAACGATGAAACATAAATATTTCTATTTTATCGTTGAATCAAATTAAAAAATAATTAGATGCCTAAGGTTAAAATAGCACGGAAAAGTACGTTAGTGGATATGACGCCCATGGTAGATGTGGCGTTCTTGTTATTGCTGTTTTTTATGCTAACCAGTAAGTTCAAGCCTCGGGATCCGATACAAGTCATAACACCCGCCTCTATTTCCACAACACTGTTACCGGAGTCGAAGGTCGCCTTAATTACTATTTCCAGAGACGGGCGTGTCTTCTTTGGCCTGGACGATCAAAACCAGCGGATGCAATTGATCCAGAACATTAGTGACCAATATAAGCTGGGGCTTACCTCCGAAGAAATTAAGAATTATGGATTAGCGTCCAGTATGGGTATGCCGATTAATAAATTAAAGCAATTCCTTGATTTGCCACCTGACCGGCAACTGTCCTTCCACCAGGAGGGAATACCGGTGGATTCTGCTGGGGAAGAGTTATCTCAATGGTTGAATTATACGGTTAATATTAATAATAACAATCCCAAGCTTCAGTTTGTAATTAAAGCGGATGATAATACTAAGTTTGATATGGTCAACAAAGTGCTTAGCATCATGAAGAAGGGAGACCATAATAAATTAAACCTGATCACCAGTCTGAAAGCTATACCGGAAGGAACTCCTGCATTTGAAAGTTATAAGAAAGCCGGCGGAGTCCCTGCTACGGAAGCCGCAGAATAAAACAGTCATTAATAACTCATCAGCAAGCTGCCCTAATGTACAACCCATATCCTTTTAGAGGCCTTTCGGAAAAAGAAGCCGGCGATTCCCTGAAAAAATACGGTTCAAATGAAATAGCTTCAGATTCAGGGTGGTTATTCTGGCGAGAAGTTAAGGAGATTATTTCAGATCCGATGCTGATTTTATTGGCTGTAGCAGCAATCATTTATTTTGTTTCCGGCGAAATTTCAGATGCGCTGTTCATGTCGGGAGCCATCATCTTCATTGCAGCCATTTCTGTCTATCAAAGCGGCAGAAGCCATCGTGCATTACGTGCATTGAGAGAATTTACTCAATCGAGATCTTTAGTTATACGGGATAATCAGCCTGTGTATATTCCCATTGGCGATATTGTTACAGGCGATTATGCAGTAGTTTCGGAAGGAGAGCTTATTCCTGCAGATGGAACTATAAAACAGCTAAATGATTTTTCGGTGAATGAGTCCATTCTTACAGGCGAGGCTTACAGCGTCACAAAGGATATCTATTCAACAGAGAATAACAGGGTCTATAGAGGCACGCTTGTTGAATCAGGCCAGTGTGTTTTTGAAGTAACGGCAGTAGGAATTCAAACGAAATTCGGAGCATTAGGGAAATCAATACAGGATATCCGGAAGGAAAAATCTCCACTGCAAAAACAAATTAATTCCTTTGTAAAATGGATGTCGCTGGCGGGATCGGTCGTTTTCCTCATTATATGGGGAATTAATTATTTTCAGTCTAAAAGCATCCTGGATAGTTTACTGAAAGGCCTTACCATTGCCATGTCCGTTTTGCCGGAAGAAATTCCGGTAGCCTTTATCACCTTTATGGCAATCGGCGCCTGGCGTTTAATGAAGATGGGCATAATTGTAAAAACCCCGTCCGTAGTGGAAGCTTTGGGAGCCGCGACAGTGATTTGTCTGGACAAAACGGGGACGATCACGGAAAACAGAATGGAAATAAACCTGATTTATGATTTTAAAAATGATGTCATTGCAACTAAAGAAGACTGGAAAGATCCATCCGTCAATAATTTAATCAGTGCAGCCGTATGGGCCAGCGAAACGGTTCCATTTGATAACATGGAAAAAGCGATTCACAACGCTTATAAAGAATCTTCATTAACGGATATTCGTCCATTATTCAAAAAGATCTATGAATATCCATTAGATGGCAAACCACCTATGATGACCCATATTTTTGAAAACACAGATGGCAAAAGGATCATTGCCATGAAAGGAGCGCCGGAAGCCATTTTAAGAGGGTCCCTGCTTCATGAAAATGATAGAGAGAAAATAAATAATTACCTGTCCTTATTTGCAAAAGAAGGACTGCGTGTGCTGGGAGTAGGTATTGCCGATTTTGAGGGAACGATATTTCCGGAGACACAGCAGGAATTCAAAATCAATTTCTTGGGCCTTATCGGATTTTATGATCCACCCAAGAAAAATATTACGGGTGTTTTCCAACAACTTTATAAGGCAGGCATTCAACTGAAAATACTTACCGGCGATAATCCATTAACCACTACAGCTATTGCCGCACAGGCGGGTTTCAGAGGATATGAAAAGGCTATTACCGGCGCTGAATTAATGAAGTTGAATGAGGAAGATTTTGATAGAGCAGCAAATGAAAACTATCTGTTTACCCGGATGTTCCCCGAAGTGAAGCTAAAAGTGGTTCAAAGCTTAAAACGGCAGCAGCACATTGTGGGTATGACGGGTGATGGTGTAAATGACGGTCCCGCACTTAAAGCGGCAACTATTGGCATTGCCATGGGTAAACGCGGTACAGAAATTGCCAAAGAAGCCTCTTCCATTATCCTGAGTGATGATGATTTCGGAAAAATGATTGACGCCGTGGCTATGGGTAGAAAAATTTATACGAACCTGAAAAAGGCTGTTCAGTATATTATTTCTATCCATATTCCTATTATTTTAACGGTGGCTATGCCGCTCCTTCTCGGTTGGGTTTACCCGGTCATCTTTACACCGGTACATGTTATTTTTTTAGAATTAATTATGGGTCCTACCTGTTCCATTGTATATGAAAATGAGCCACCGGAAGAAAACAGCATGTTCCAAAGGCCCAGAGTGATAACGAAGACTTTCTTTAATATACATGAATTAATGATAAGTATTATCCAGGGGTTAGCTATTACAGCAGGAACACTGACTGTTTACTTTCTCTCTGTGCAAAGCGGATTTGATGAATCACTGACCCGTTCTATGGTTTTTACAACATTAATCATGGCCAACGTTTTTTTGACATTTGTAAACAGGTCTTTCGATTATTCCCTATTGACTGTCTTGCAATATAAAAACAAGCTTCTATGGATTGTCATTATCATAACACTTATTGCATTAGCCATGATCCTGTATATCCCTTCATTATCCGGATTTTTTAAAGTGACCTCTTTAAATCCCGTTCAAATAAGCCAGGCGATTGTTGTAGCATTTATTTCGGTAATATGGTTTGAACTTTGGAAGCTAAGAAGAAGCAGGGCTATAACTAAGCAATGATAGCCATCCTAATGTTATGTCAAGAATATTTTATCTTATATTCCACAAAGCCACAAACCTGCCTGCAAAGGCAAAGGCTTTTCTTCGTGCCCGCCTGAACGGAACGGGCAGGCATCTTAGTGGCTTTGTCCAAAGGACTCCTTTCGGAGCGGGATTTCTTTTACCGTCATTCCTAAGTTGACATAACACTATTTATTTCTATTTCTTTTAACTTTTATCTTTGTTCAACTTCTTAATTTTGCTCCTTTAATCAGCGGATGGAATCATCAAATAAAAATAAATTTACAATGGAAGATCTAATCACTATCACCAGTAATTTTACATTTAAAGAAACGTCCGGACGTGTTGTTTCTTTTATCCAATCGAAAGGGTTTAAACTTTTTGGGCGTATAGATCATGCGGAAGAAGCAAAACAAAGCGGCCTCACACTCAGGCCTACCGAATTAATTATTTTTGGTAATCCAAAAGTCGGGACTCTGTTGATGCAAGACAAACAGACCTGTGGTATAGACCTTCCTGTGAAAATGCTGGTATGGGAAGATGAATCGGGGAGAACAAAGTTATCTTACAATAGATTGACTTCACTTCAGAAAAAGCACCGGTTGTCTGCCAATAGCAAG
>SCQV01000223.1 GCA_004299085.1 Chitinophagaceae bacterium
TATCGAATATCCAACACCGATTTCCGATTTTAGAAGTACTGCCCCTACTTCAATATTCATCATTCCTTGTTCAATGTTCATTATTCAAAAGATGTTCCTGTACTTAAACGGATAATCATTGAAAATCTTTAATCAGTTTCTCATTTTATGAACGTTTATAGAATTCGTTTTTTATTTTTGAGGATGGCAACAGCCATATTTATTATTAACAGGTGTATATTTGAAAGATACAGATAAAATAAAAGCGGCATCTTTGCTGAGAGAGCACTAAGCTAAAGGTAGTTTTTAAAAGCTATAGTATTACTAAATTGCTGAATAATTAAAAATAGAGAATAATGAACATGATAGTATTAGACGGATATACCATGAATCCCGGTGATTTGAGCTGGGATGAGCTCAGAAAGCTTGGAAAGGTAACGATTTATGACCGTACTCCCGCTGATGAGGTAATAGAAAAAATTGCCATCGCCGATATCGTTCTAACTAATAAAGCAGTCATTAACGCGGAAGCAATCAATGCCGCAAAAAATCTGAGATATATCGGCGTAATGGCGACCGGCTTTAATGTGGTGGACATACAAGCTGCAAAAGAGAGGAACATTCTTGTTACTAACGTTCCTTCATACAGCACAGCGTCGGTAGCGCAAATGACTTTTGCGCTTATTTTGGAACTGACGAATCATGTGGCGGAATATGCACAAAGCGTACGAAATGATGATTGGGTTCGAAGCAAAGACTTCAGCTATCAGATAAAACCTATCAGAGAATTGCAGGATAAAACATTAGGTATTATAGGATTAGGACGTACCGGAAAAAAAGTGGCGGGTATTGCGCTGGCATTTGGTATGAAAGTCATAGCCTCACACAAACATCCGGAAAGGGATCAAATGGAGGGGGTGCAGTTCGTCAGCGAAGAAGACTGCTTCCGTGAATCTGATATTCTTAGTTTACATTGTCCGTTGAATGCAGAAAACAAGGGGTTTATCAATCAACATTCCTTATCGCTGATGAAACCTTCTGCCCTGCTTATTAATACCAGTCGCGGGCTGCTGATCAATGAGCGTGATCTGTCTGACGCATTGAATCTGGGAACAATAGCAGGCGCAGGATTAGACGTATTATCTACAGAACCTCCTTCATCTGACAACCCTTTATTACGTGCAAAAAATTGCCTGATCCTCCCGCATATAGCATGGGCTACCTATGAATCCAGGGAGCGCTTAATGAGAACAGTCGTGGATAATATCCGCGCATTTTCAGCAGGAAAGCCGGTAAATGTGGTAAGTGAATAAGGATATAAGGCTTCTTTTAACCCAGATTTTGCAGTTGGCTGCAAAATCTGCCTGAAGGGTCAGACGAAACGAAGTTTGTCTGACTCAGACCGAAGCGTCTGGGCCGGCGAAGCATGGCTTGTCGGGTGAGCGACGATGAATATCGCCACACCGACTGAAACGTCGGCGGTTAACCTCTTACGGAGTCTGATACTCGTCAGAGTCGTCAGACCTGACAAAAAATGGCAAAGAAACCATTTTTTCGTCACTGCTTCGCAGAAATTTTGCTACTGCAAGATTTGGGTTTAAGCAAAATAATTACTCATGTCGGCATAAGTGACCTGCTTGTCAAAAAGGATATTCCATTGATTGCTTTGCTGCAGCTCAGCACTGATCTTTTTCAATAGGCTTAATGCCGCGAGGCTTGGGCCTGAACCTGTGCTGATACGGTTTACTTTTAATTGTTTCAAGGTGGCCACATCCAAAGTGGCTTCTATCAGAATATTTAATGGGAGCTTAATTTCTTTTTTTAATGCGGCTACCGTTTCATTTTCGTGAACAAATGGGACAAAAACGCCATCGGCGCCCGATTCTTCGAAAGATTTAGCCCGCTTTATACTTTCAGCTATTCTTGATTTCAAGCCACCGGCGCCGAGTCGCATGGCGTCTGTTCTGGCGTTTATGAATAAATGGACTCCTTTTTTGGAACTAAGCTCACGGGCTTTTCTTATCAGCTTCGTCTGATAGGCGAGATCATGCAGCTTGCCGGTAATGGAATCGCTGTCTTCCAGATTGATTCCGACAATACCGGTGTCAAGGAGTGTATTGATAAATTTTGTAAACTTATCTTCATCTCCGTGTGCATACCCGCCTTCAATATCGGCAGTTACCGGAACACTTACTGATTTTACGATCCGTTCTATAACTTGCAGCATCAGTTCCGGTAAAATATGTTCTCCATCCTGGCAACCATACGAAAAGGAAATTCCAGAGCTGGTGGTTGCAATGGCGGGGAAACCTGCGGCCTCAAATATTTTGGCAGAGGCGCAATCCCACGCGTTGGGCAATATCAATGTCTTATCTGCGTGATGCAACGCGAGAAATTTTTCAGTCAAATCTTTCTGTGTCATTTTGTTTTTTATCATGTATATTTTATAAGCAGATTGATTTATGGGCATCTTGAAAAACCACCCATAGATTCGTGGAAACCGGCCGGCCGGCAGGTCCGTGCTATTCGTGGCTAAATAAGACTAAAAATAAGGTTTTGAGAGACGCCCTTACGTCTTTGAGAAAACATATTACCCTGTTTTTTTGTTTAAAGATGAAAATAAAAGATGGAAAAAGAAAAAGTTGTTTACATTACCGGAGGGAGTAAAGGAATCGGTCAGGGAATTGCACAATTCTTATTGCAAAAAGACTACCGTGTAGCCATTAGCGGAAGACAGTTAAGTGCTGTGGAGCAGGCGGCTGCATCTATGCAAGGCAGCCAATCCCGGATTTTATGTTTGCAATCAGATGTCCGAAATCCCGGTAATGAAAAAGAAGCTGTTACCAAAATTATAGATAAATGGGGGAGACTGGATGTGCTTATAGCTAATGCCGGTGTGGGAGTTTTTGCACCCATTGAGGAATTAACGTATGATCAGTGGAATCAGACGATAGATACTAATTTAACCGGCGTATTTAATAGTGTAAAGGCTTGTGTGGAAGAAATAAAAAAAGTAAAAGGATACATTATTACGATAGGAAGCCTTGCCGGGATCAATTTTTCTCCGAAAAGCACGGCGTATAATGCCAGTAAATTTGCCATAGTTGGCTTTTCCCAAGCGCTGATGCTGGACCTCCGTCAGCAGGATGTAAAAGTGACGACCATCATGCCGGGTTCCGTTACCAGCCATTTTAATAACCATGTGCCGTCTCCTGAAGATGCATGGAAAATACAACCTGAAGATATGGGACAAATTGTATATGATCTGCTGATGATGAATCCACGCACGCTGCCCAGTAAGATTGAAGTAAGACCTGCTAAACCGCTGGTGAAAAAGTAATTCATGTTTCAAGTTTCAGGGTGGTTTCAGGTTTCAGGATTGTTATAAACGTTGGAACGTGAAACATGGAACGTTGAAACTTGGAACTTAAAATTTGGAACTTTTCATAGATTTTGGAATTATTTCTTCCTTATCTTACAGGATGTTTATCTATCAGGTATTGAACGTATTTTTCATGATCCTGCATCCGGCTATCATTATTTTCAATTTGTTCGGATGGATATGGAAGAAAACACGTTTGGCAAATCTGATCTTATTGTTGCTCACCGGCGGATCGTGGTTTATTTTAGGGATATTCTATGGTATTGGTTATTGCCCTATTACCCAATGGCACTGGGAAGTCTTGCAACACTTAGGAAAAACAAATGTTCCTGAATCGTACGTGAAATATCTTGCTGAAAAAGTAACCGGTATTTCCTTCAGCAATCATTTGGTGGACATCGTTACGGCAACCTGTTATTTTGCTGCGTTGGTGCTATCGCTGTACGTCAATCTCAGAAAGAAAAAACACGGGTAGTTTCATTAAAAATTAATATTATAGAATAAGGCTCTTTATTGATTCACAAAACGCCCTCCTCAAGCGGACGTCGCTGGTCAGGCACCATGCTATTTTTTACCTGCTATATGTTCCGCTGGAACAACTGTCGTCCGTCAGAGGCGGACGTATTATTGGTAATAGCAGGTATAAATCAAAATAGGTAAATGTTCCGGAGGAACATCTTGTGACAAATTGGGGGTATTTAAACGCTTCTTTCTGTAATATTAGAGATCGTTATTCTTTTATAGAAATAATGACCGATGCAACGGCGGGTACGACCCCTGTGGGGTCGCATACGAACTTTATATTTATTTCTATAAATATCTGATACCTCTGGCATCAATCTACGATCATTAAACGCCTAATTCTATTCTTTTATATTCCATCCATCCACGGTTACTGCCGGTTTCCCTCCCTTTAAATCTTTGGTATGACAATAACCCGTAATCATTCTTTCTTCACGGGGCAATAAAGTAATATAATTTTCTTCCCAGAAAATTGGCACTACGGATTCTTTAGTTGCAATATCTTTCAAATCCAAATGGATCATAAATGCCAGATGAGAAGAAGGATTTTTTATCTTTACGCGGACAAAAGTATTCCCGCCTTTTTTATAAAATGATTTGGAAATATCCAATTTTACCGGTGGCAATTCCTGCAGCATTTTTAAATCCGCATATTGCGATTCAGGAGTTACATACCAGGTGCTTTTTGATTCATCAAGCGAGTCCTTTTGGATGGATAAAACATAAAAATTAGTACTGATTACCTGATGGTTCCGGTCGTATAATTTTAAATCAATGAAATACGTTTTGGACAAAGGCAAATCCTCCGGTATATTGAAAGCCCGCACCGTTTTTCTGCCTTGTACTTCAGATAAGGTAATTTCTTTTTCCAGCACATTTTTCATATTAAAATCAAATACCATGATTTTGGCAGAAAGTGCTTTTGCATTTTTATCCGTATTGTTGATAATGTCCACTGTATTTTTCCCATAGTTATATGAAATATGAAGCGGTTCGTTGGCTTTTTTAGCTCCATAAAAAGCACCGGTCGGCATGAGATAATAATCATAAAGCTGCCACCATAACTTAGGCCAGGAAGCATTGTACATCCATTGAATAATACCGGTACTTTTAAAACGGTTAGCTTCAAAAGCTTCATACATGGCACGCATACCTTCATAGTTCAGGTATTGTGCTTTTCTCAAATAGTCTTTCAGGTTATCCGGCTTTCCAAGGCGTTGATCCATTGCATGGTTATAACGGGTGAGATTATGAAAGGCTCCTCTGGCTGCATGATACAGCCAGGCGCTTCCAATGGGCCAAAGGGAATCTGCCGGAATCATTTTCTTCAGGCTTTCTAAAACCGGTATTTCAGGGCCGGGACTTGTTTCTGTATTAAAGCCGAAAGCGCCGCCATAAGCAGTGTCTATATACCAATAATCAGGAGGTACATAATCGTAAGGTCCGCGCATTTTCATAGCGGTCGGCCCGGTGAGCTCGCTGGTCCATTCTTTGGCAGAAGCCACTGAAGGCCGGGTTGGATCATATTTTTTCAATACGGCTAAATATCTTTTTTCAAGCGAGGGACGCGGCCATTTATCACTGCCGTATAGCCAGAGAAAAATACTGGGATGGTTTCTTAACCAAAGAAGTTGGTCTTTCCATGATTCGGCGGCCACGTTATTTTGTTCAGACGTAATGATAGCGCTATGCTTATCTTCTTCTTTAGTTCCTATCAGGTGTGACCATTCCCATTGGCAACTGAACCCGGCCATAATTAAAACCCCTTTCTCATCACAGAGGTTATATATTTCCTGATTCTCTCCCCAAAAACCTTCCATGCGAATAGCATTCAGATTCAGATGAACGGCATAATCAATCCCCGCTTCTATATAAGCAGGTGTTGGATTCAATAGCATCGGATCTACCCAGCCCCCCCCTTTTATTAAAATCTTTTTCCCATTCAGCCTGAAACCGCGATGGCCATCTGCCGTCACATAATCTGAAACGGAACGGATACCAAAACGAAGATGTAATGTATCGGAAACTTCTTTGTTTTCATCAAACTGAAGATGCAGATCATATAAATTAGGTTTGCCCCAGGTATGCACCCACCAAAGCTTAGGATGATCCATACTTAATACGGAATATTGTTCAGGAGAGAATACTGCTTCTTTAGTTTCATACGGAGATAAAATTACTTTTTGTGAAATGTAAATATCTTTCCCGATTCTTCCTTTTAAAAGGCCGCTTATTTCCTTATCGGAATGATTGCGCAGTAATGCCGAAACAGTCAGGTCTGCATGATCGAGTGTGGCGGTATCTACTTTTGTTTGCACAAAAGGCTGATCAATGGAAACCGGTCCGCTGACGATTAAACGAACATCACGCCAGATGCCCATATTATGATCCGGCGGTTCGGGATTCCAATCTACAAACCCCACGGTTAAATCTCCAGTATCCGGCGGAGCCACCTTAACCGCCAGGATATTTTCACCCGCATGTACATATCGGCTTATATCCAGCAGGAAACGGCAGAAACCGCCCCGGATGCTGTCTGCAGAAGCTATCTTTTGACCGTTCAACCAGATATCCGCCCTGTAATTAATGCCATTAAAAAGTAATCGTGTCACCTGACCTGGATTTACTTTTCCTAAAGAAAAAGTAGTCCGGAACCACCAGGGAACCTGAAAAGGCTCAGAAGATGTCTTTTCCAGATTACGATGGTAGAATATGTTTTTATAAATGCCATCATCCGTTAACGATCCGAGCACCGTGCCTGGAACAGAAGCACGGTACCAGCTTTCCGGTTTGAAATCTGCAGTAGATATTCTATCACTATTAGCCGACACTTTTGCAGATGATTGCATTTGCCATTGTCCGTTTAATGCACGGTTATACACCGGCCATTTAACATCAACAGATGCCCTTCCGCAATAAAAAGTTAATATTGAAAGCGAAAAGAATAATATCCTTTTGGAAATTGCTGTCATGATATTTTTTTGAAGGCGATAAAGTTATTAAAAGTTTCAAACAATTTTTACCTTTGAAAAATTCAATCTTATTTTTATGCAAAAACAAACTTTGAAATATTGGCTGTTGGGAGCGGGAATAGTTATTTTTATGCTTCCTTCCTGCGTTTCCAGCCGGAAGTACGTAAATGCACGTCTTCACATCAGCGATCTGCAGCAGGACAGCGCTAATTTAGCGAGATCGCTGCAAAGTTCCAACTCTTCCCTGCAGGATTGCAATGACACTACTACATCGCTTCGTCAGAACATTTCCGGTTTAAATGACAAATTGAATCAGATCATTGCCGCTGCTAAATCTCAAATAGAAAGTCAGAATAATCAATTGAATAGTTCGCAACAAACCATCAGCGAGCAACAAGAGAAATTAGCGGCGCTGGAATCCGTTCTCCAAAAGCAAAAAGAGGCGGTGGATCGTTTGCACAAAACTATTTCAGATGCTTTAGGCAAATTTAAATCGGATGAATTGACAGTATATGATAAGGATGGAAAAGTATATGTTTCTATGCAAGAAAAGCTGTTATTCAAATCGGCAAGTGCGGTGGTAGATCCGCAGGGAAAGAGCGCTTTGGGAACACTTGCACAGGTATTGAACGCCAACCCGAATATTAATATTGAGGTGGAAGGTCATACGGATTCCATCGCTATTCATGGCAAATTTGAAGATAACTGGGCATTGAGCCTTGCCCGTTCAGCTTCCGTAGTGCGCATCCTGGTTAATGACTATCAGGTAAATCCGGTAAATGTGATTGCGTCAGGCCATAGCAAATATGATCCTGTTGATACGAACAACACACCGGAAGGAAGAGCACATAACCGGCGAACGGATATTATTTTAGAGCCAAACCTGAATGAGCTATATCAACTGATTAATCAGGAGCAGGCTGCTCCGGCGGCTGATAGCACTAAATCTTAGGTTGATTTTGAAGATCAGGTTCCTGGCTTCAGATGTTGACTTTAGCTTTCAGCTTGGCGCTTTTATCCCAGATTTTGCAGTTGGCTGCAAAATCTGCCTGAAAGGCCGACGAAGCATAGCTTGTCAGGGTTAACCCTGACAAAAAATGGTAAAGAAGCCATTTTTTCGTCACTGCTTCGCAGAAATTTTGTTACTGCAAAATTTGGGTTTATATTACTTTTGCCGTATAAATATTTCATTTAAAAAAATATCATGAATAAAGGACCGGTATCACAGTTTATTGAACATCATTACCGTCATTTTAATGCGGCTACTTTAATAGATGCATCTAAGGCCTATGAAGCACATTTGAAGAATGGCGGGAAAATGATGATTACGCTGGCTGGCGCTATGAGCACTGCCGAGTTGGGTATTTCATTAGCAGAAATGATTCGTCAGGATAAGGTGCAGATCATTACCTGCACCGGCGCTAACTTAGAAGAAGATATTATGAATTTAGTAGCTCATAATCATTATAAACGAGTTCCGCATTATCGTGACCTAAGCCCGCAGGAAGAAGGTGAATTACTGGCAAGCGGTTACAATCGTGTGACCGACACTTGCATCCCTGAAGACGAAGCTTTCAGAAAAATACAACATCATATTTTTAAGATATGGAAAAATGCAGAAGAAAAAGGAGAGCGCTATCTGCCGCATGAATACATGTATAAATTATTGTTAAGCGGTGTAATGAAGCAGGATTATGAAATAGACCCAATTAATAGCTGGATGATCGCTGCGGCAGAGAAAAACTTACCCATTATCGTTCCGGGCTGGGAAGATAGTACGATGGGAAATATTTTTGCTTCCTATTGTATCAAAAAAGAACTCAAACCATCCACCATGAAGAGCGGTATTGAATACATGACTACGCTGGCGGATTGGTACACTAAAAACTCCGGCGGAAAAGGAGTGGGTTTCTTTCAGATAGGCGGCGGAATAGCCGGTGATTTTCCTATATGTGTGGTTCCCATGTTGTATCAGGATTTGGAAATGACTGATATCCCTTTCTGGAGTTATTTCTGCCAGATTTCTGATTCGACAACCTCCTATGGTTCTTATTCTGGAGCAGTTCCTAACGAAAAAATTACCTGGGGGAAATTGGATGTGCATACGCCCAAATTTATTATTGAGAGTGATGCTACTATTGTCGCGCCGCTGATGTTCGCATGGTTATTGGGATGGTAATCTTATTTCTTGTTCGGAAGTTTCTCGTTTAGTGTTCATTGTTCCGAGTTCAATTGTTCCGTGTTCATTGTTCCGTGTTCATTGTTCATTATTCATTATTCCGTGTTCATTATTCAATCGTTCTATTATCCATTTTCTACGTAAACATGAAACAATCCTGAAACAACCTTAAAACCTTAAACCTTTTTACTTCATTCATGTCTGATCTTTCCGTCACATTAATTCAATCGTCTTTGCATTGGGAAGATACTGATGCCAATTTAAAGATATTTGATGAAAAAATAGACAGCATAAAAGAGAAAACGGAAATAGTCATGCTCCCGGAGATGTTCAGTACCGGCTTCAGCATGCATCCTGAAATATTGGCTGAAACAATGGATGGTAAAACCATTCAATGGATGAGAGCGACAGCAAGTAAGAAAAAAATTATTCTTACCGGCAGTATCATTATTGAGGAAAATGGACAATATTTTAACCGTCTGATATGGATGCTTCCGAATGGACAATTTGCTTTTTATGATAAAAGGCATCTCTTTGCTTATGCGGAAGAGCATCAGCATTATACTGCCGGAAATAAAAAATTGATGGCGCAAGTGAAAGGCTGGAAAATCTATCCGGTAATATGCTATGATCTTCGCTTTCCGGTATGGCTGAGACAACCACCCGAAGAGGAGGAGCGTTATGATCTTTTAATTTGCGTCGCCAACTGGCCTGCCAGCCGTTCAGATGCCTGGGATGTGTTGCTTCGCTCCCGTGCTATCGAAAACCAGTGTTTTGTTGCAGGAATAAATCGTTCTTCAACGGATGGCAATCACATTTATTATAATGGCAGATCGGCCATAGTAGATCCGGAGGGGAAAGTAATCATTAGAAAAGATAAGGATGAATCTATGATACAATATACTTTACAGAAAGATACCATTACGGACACAAGAAAACGCTTCCCCTTTCTGCAGGATGCGGATCATTTTACAATTCAATTAAAATCATGGACAAAATAATTTTTATACCGGAACGTATTTTTAATGGAGATCAATTCATTTCCGGATATGGGGTAGAGGTGGATAATGATAAAATTACCCGCGTGATTCCTTCCGGTGAAATTCCTGAAAACATTCAAAGGAAAACATTACCGGGAATGATGATAGCACCTGCGTATGTGGAAATGCAGATTTATGGCGGAGACGGGCAAATGTTTTCGCTTTTTCCTTCGGTAAAATCATTGACAGCTACTTATGAATATTGCGTTAGGGGTGGAGCTACCCATTTTATGGCCACCGTTGCCACCAACAGTGATGAAATCATGTATAAAGCTATGGATGCCGTGAAGGAATATTGGCGACAAGGCCTGCCGGGATTATTAGGCCTGCATTTGGAAGGGCCTTTTCTGAATCCTGCTAAAAAAGGCGCCCATTTAACCCAATTCATTCACAAGCCTGCCATGAATGAAATAAAATCTTTAGTGGAAAAGGGAGAGGGCGCTTT